>NZ_CAWQOK010000147.1:0-74021 GCF_963896075.1 Proteus sp. G4415 | reverse complement strand
TTAAATTATTTTTTAATTTAAAAGACCTAGGTCATAATAAATGACCTAAGATAATATTTAAAACTAGCCCGCCATTCATTTTATAGATAACTCAATGCTAGAGTACTTTTGTCATTTTTCTATATTCGAGAAGTCATAAGGAAAAAATATGGCCAAGAAAAAATTCAGCGAATCCATACAGCGCTTTGGTAGGACCCTACTCCTGCCAATCGGTGTTTTAGCGCCTATCGGTATGATACTGGGTATCAGTGGCGCTTTAGTTCAGTCTTATATGATTGCACGCTTTCCTTTCCTGGGGAATGAAACAGTCAATGCATTATTAGTGAGCATCCGCTCTATTGCAGGGGTCGTGTTTGATAATATTCCACTGCTATTTGCTATGGGTGTGGCTTATGGTATGAGCCATAAAGACAAGGGGATCGCCGTGTTTGCCTCCGTTGTCGGCTATTTAACCTTGATTAGCACCATTAATATTTGGCTCGTTTTGACGGGGAAACTCGCTGATCCTGCCGTAATGACTCAAGTGGGGCAGATCAAGGTGTTAGGTATTCAAACCATGAATATCAGTGCCGCAGGGGGGATTATCACCGGATTAATTGCCGCTTGGGCGACAGATAAATTCTATAACCTTGAACTTCCTACCGCTTTTGCCTTCTTCTCCGGTAAAAAATCCGTTGCCATTATTATGGTGGGATTAATGATTGGCGTAGGGGCATTACTACCCTTTATCTGGGAAGTCTTGGTGATGGGATTAACAAAACTTTCCGCAGTCTTCCTGAGTCCTGTCGGACCATTCTTTACAGCAGGGGGAGAGCGACTGTTTATTCCATTTGGTTTACACCATGTATGGAACGTGTTGTTTAGATTTACCGAAGCAGGTGGCTCTTACGTTATTGATGGACAAACCTATGTGGGTGTTGTTCCTGCCATGACAGAAGTGCTGTTTAACCAAGGGCCAAGTAGTGAATATTGGTCAATGATGCCAAGCTTAACGCGTTTTATGGCACAACAACAAATGCTGGTCACTCTGTTCTTATTCCCAGCAATTGCCTTAGCAATTTATAGAACATCGAAAAAAGAGAATCGCGCAGAAGTTAAATCTATGTTGGTGACCATGGTATTAACCGCCATGTTAGGTAACGTCACTGAGCCACTCGAATTTACCTTTGTGTTTATTGCGCCACTTTTATATCTGATTTACGCCATTATTGTTGGTATTGGTGCGGTTTTACTCTCTTTTGCTGGCGTGGCGATTGGCTATATCCGAGGTACGGTATTTGACTTCACCATCTTTGGTCTGCTCTATGAACATACCAACTGGATCTACTTAGTGATTATTGGTTTAGGTCTGGCGGTTGTCACTTACTTCATTTTCTACTGGGCCATTATTAAGTTTGATATCAAAACACCGGGTCGTGAAGAATCAAGCAATATGAAAAATACGCTTATTAAAGAGAAGCGTTATGGCGAAATTGCGGAGATCTTAATTCGCGCTTTAGGCGGAAAACAAAATATTCGTAACGTTGATAACTGTATTACTAGACTCCGTGTCGATATCGGTGAAGTAAATCAAATTGATAAAGAGTTAATGTTGGAATCAGGTTGTACAGCATTCTTTATTCCTGCAGCGAACCATGTCCATATTGTTTATGGGCCAAAAGTTGAGTTTGTTCGCAATGCTGTTGATGAAGCAATGAAGAAATAACAAAGGATACAAAATGAGAGCGTTATACGATTCTAAAAGTAAAACAATCGATGATCGCGGTATTAAAGCGCTGTTATCCAATGAAGCTAAATATTCAACTTGGTTGATGTTTGAGGCGATGCTCGCTCAAGCTCAAGCTGAACACGGTTTTATTCCACAGTCAGCGGCTGATGAAATTAAAGAAAAAGCGGTTATTGAGAATATCGATTTTGAAGAAATGAACCGCATTTACCAAAAAATCGGTCATGGTTTCGTGCCCTTTTTAAAAGTGTTAGTTAAGGCATGTTCCCAAGAGAGTGGTAAATATGTGCACTACGGCATTACCACGCAGAATATTCAGCAAAGTTCACAGCTTTATATGATGAAGACAGTGCACCATAAATTTATGTTGCTACTTGGGGAGATCATCGAAAATTTAGCTAACTTGGCAGAAAAAACCAAACATATGGTCATGCCCGGTAGAACACATGGCCGCCATGCTATTCCTATTACTTACGGCTATAAAGTATCGGTCTGGATCAGTGATTTTATCGACTGTTATCAGCGCATGAGAGAGTGTGAAAAACGCGTCTTTACTATCATGATGGGCGGTGCTGTGGGTGCATTTAACTCAATGCCAGAAGTGGGTATGAAGGTGCAAAAACGTGTGGCTGAATTAGTTGGCATGGAAGCGATGGAGGTGCCTTCTCGTAACCTTAGTACACATAAATTAGAGTATATGGCTAATTTGGCATTGATGGCTAATATCTGCCATAAAATTGGTGAAGAAGTTTATAGTACGACACTTGAGGAAATTGCGGAAGTTTCGGAAGGGTTTACCAAAGGTACAGTTGGCAGTAGCACTATGCCGCATAAAATTAACCCTAAACTGGCTAAAGGGATCATCGCTAACTCACAAAAACTGTATTCTTTACCCAGTGTGGGTATGTATTCTGCGGTAAGACCTTATGAAGGGGATAGTAGCTCCTATATGTTATTTGATGGGTTACTGGAAGAGGCATTAGAGCTGACAACAGAAATTCTATTAAGAACAGAAGAGCTTTCCAGAACAATAGTACCGCATGAAGAGAGAATGCTACATAACGTCATGAGAAATAAAGGATTAGATAATACAGAGTACGTTATGATGAAAATGGCAGAAAAACTAGGCAAAGATAAAGCACACTCTTTATTGTATGAAGAGGCGATCAAAACAGCGGCAGATGGCGAAGATTTCTATACTAACTTGATTAAAAATCCCGTTATCTCTGCGGCATTTAGCCCAGAAGAAATTAAAGCAATGCTTGATCCAAGAGCCTATATCGGTTTATCGGTGGAAATTGCGGAGAAAGAAGCTAAACGCGGGCATGTGGCTAGCCAAGAAATTAAACAAAACTATCAATAAGTCTATTAATAAATAAAGTTATCAAGTATCCAAACATCGGGGATAATTAGTCAGAGAGCTTCTTAAATAAGAAGCTCTCTTTTTGTTTTTTAACCAATCAAACCATGTACCAATATTATACCGATACAGATAGGGCCAATATAACGCCAAACTAATAATAAGCATTGGCGTTTTGCTCCAGTAATATTATCTGGAATAACCGCATTGGCTCTACGTGACCAGCCAAAAATTAAACACATCGCAATACCAAACAGTGGCATTAAGATATTGGAGGTTAAGTAATCCAATAAATCAAAGAGTGTTTTGCCCCCTAAAGTTACATCACTCATAGGACCAAATGATAATGAAACTGGGATACCCATTAACATAATAGAGGCTGTGACCACTAAGCCAGCTCTACGGCGAGTCCACTGAAAACGCATTTGTACATAAGCGACGATATGTTCGAGTAATGAAATTGCAGAGGTTAATGCTGCCATTAATAATAAAACAAAGAAAGTGACCGCCAAGATATTGCCACCAGGCAAGTTAGCAAAATAGACTGGCATGGTCATAAAGGTTAAGCCTGGGCCAGCATTTGGCTCTAATCCAGCAGCAGTTAACGCAGGGAAAATCATTAAGCCTGCTAAAACACACACTAAACAAGAGAGGATCACAACCCACATACTAGAGTTAGCAATAGTCTTATTATCCGCTAAATAGGCGCTATAGGTAATATGAATACCCAAACCGATAGACAGCGAGAAGAAGGCTAATCCCAACGCATCTAACACTCCTTGTGGGGTTAATTTACTAAAATCAGGATATAAGAATAATTTTAAACCTTCTGAAGAGCCGGGTAAGCTAATACCGACAATAATCAAAATAATCATGATAATAAACAGCAATGGCATCATGATCTTGACGGCTTTTTCTAATCCGCGTTGAACACCCGCTAATACGACAAAACATGTTAATCCGGCAAACACCAAGTGAGCAAGAATAGGCCATAAAGGGTCACTGATAAAACGGGTGAAGATCCCCGTTAATTCACTACTATCAGTAATATTTAATTCACCAGTAGCTGCCATAATGGTGTAACCAATGGTCCACCCCCCGACAACACTATAAAAGCTATAGATACACCATGAACTAAATACACCAATGACACCGATAATTACCCAATTACGTCCCATCATCTTTTTGAAGGCATTAACGGCTTCGGCATGGGTGCTACTACCTAAAATATTTTCAGCTAATAAAACAGCTAATCCGATAATAAAGCTAAATAACAGAAAGACGACGAGGAATGCACCACCCCCATTATTGGCGGCGACATAAGAGAACTTCCAAATTGCACCAATACCAATGGCAGAGCCAGCGGCTGCTAAAATATGGCCTACACGAGATGTCCATTGTTGGCTCATTTTGCCTCCGATTTCATTATATTAATGATAGAAACGGTTGCCGAACAATAGTGTATTGCAAAGGTGTGATAACCCTTAATCCTTGTAGTGGAACGAGACATCATAAAAACTCCCCTAAAAACAGTTCCACCAGCAGGGTTATAAAAAAACCACCTTACTGGTGGCTTTAGCAAAAAATGAACGAGCTTGGCCACCCTAATAAAGTAGGAGTAGATGTAGGCCTAGAAGTCGATTGTTAGTGTTAATGTTCATGTTTTTGCTCTTTATTGAAATGAATTTGGTTTGTTGCACTGATTTATTGAATGCCACTGCTAACAAATAACTATTTTGTTATATCATAAAAACAAATTAATGAAAGCCCTTTTTTTAAAAAACTTGATAACGTTTTGATAACTTTTGCTCAGAAAATCTTGTCGACAAAAATGTCGATATAACCTTGGTAGCCAGTGACAGAAATACTATCTACTTATTTTTACATGGTTTTTTACTTGGCATAAATCGTGCTTAGTTGGATGTTCTTTATGACTCTTTTACTCCCTAGTTAGGGGAAAGGATATCAAATGAACAAAATCAACTCCGTCTGTCCTTATTGTGGCGCTGGCTGCAAAATCAATCTCTGTGTCGAAAATGGTCGAATAATCAAAGCTGAAGGTGCCAATGGCGTCACTAACCAAGGCGAGCTTTGTTTAAAAGGTCTCTATGGATGGGATTTTTTAAATGACAATAAATTACTGACAGCCAGAATTCATCAACCGATGATCCGCCGACAAAAAGGGGCTGATTTTGAAATTGTCAGTTGGGATGAAGCGATTGAGTTTACGGCTAAAAAGTTACTCGCAATTAAAGAGAAATACGGTGCTAAATCTATTATGTGCACCGGCTCCTCTCGGGGTACAGGTAACGAAACCAATTTTGTGATGCAAAAATTTGCTCGTGCTGTACTGGGTAATAATAATGTTGATTGCTGTGCCCGTGTTTGTCATGGCCCTTCTGTTGCTGGTTTACAAGAAACACTAGGCAATGGGGCAATGAGTAATTCCATTGCTGATATTGAAGATTCAGATTGTTTGTTGGTGTTTGGTTATAACTGTGCCGACTCTCACCCTATTGTGGCGCGTCGTGTGGTGAAAGCGAAACAAAAAGGGGCCAAAATTATTGTTTGTGATCCCCGAAAAATAGAAACAGCGAAGATTGCTAATCAATATCTTCCCTTAAAGAATGGCACCAATATGGCGTTAGTTAATGCATTTGCCTATACGCTGATTGATGAAGATCTTTATGACAAAGAATATGTGAGTCGTTACACCGAAGGTTTTGAAGAATATAAAAAACAGCTGGTGGATTATAGCCCTGAAGCAGTAGAACGTATTGTTGGGGTTTCTGCAAGCGAGATCCGCCAAGCTATGCGCACTTATGCAGCCGCAAAAACAGCCACCATTATGTGGGGAATGGGGGTAACACAATTTGGTCAAGCGGTAGATGTTGTGAAAGGGCTAGCGAGTTTAGCGTTATTGACGGGTAATTTAGGCAAACCACATGCAGGTGTTGCCCCTGTTCGCGGGCAAAATAATGTACAAGGTGCTTGTGATATGGGGGTTTTACCCAATATGTTCCCCGGCTATCAAAGTGTGACAGATGAAGGTATTCGTCAAAAATTTGCTCAAGCTTGGCATATTCCGGTTGAAAAACTCGATCCGCAAGTGGGTTATCGCATTACTGAAGTCCCTCATTTAGCCATTGAAGGTAAAGTGAAAGCTTATTACATCATGGGAGAAGATCCACTTCAAACTGAGGCAGATTTAGGTCTGGTTAGAAAAGGTTTTCAAGCGCTCGATTTTATTGTGGTTCAAGATATCTTTATGACGAAAACGGCCGAGCAAGCAGATGTTATTTTACCTTCTACCAGTTGGGGTGAGCA
Organism: Proteus sp. G4415; assembly: GCF_963896075.1. Taxonomy (NCBI): domain Bacteria; kingdom Pseudomonadati; phylum Pseudomonadota; class Gammaproteobacteria; order Enterobacterales; family Morganellaceae; genus Proteus; species Proteus sp. G4415. The sequence goes on along the minus strand of NZ_CAWQOK010000147.1, from coordinate 67,608 downwards.
CGGTGGTATTTTTACTTGTGCTGATAGAGGTTTTCAACGTTTTGAACAGGCAGTACAAGCACGTGGTAACGTTAAACGTGATTGGGAAATCATTAGTTTATTAGCCACGGCTATGGGCTATCCAATGTCTTATACAGATAATGAAGAAATTTGGCATGAGGTAAGAGCATTATGTCCGCTATTTTTCGGTGCGACCTATGAAAAATTAGCGGGATTAGCCCATATACAATGGCCTTGTCCTGAGCTCGATCATCCGGGAACACCCTATTTATATTCAGATAATCGATTTACAACGCCATCAGGTAAAGGGCAGCTTTTTGCTACCGCATGGCGCGCCCCCGCAGAGTTGCCTGATGAAGAGTATCCAATGATTTTATCAACGGTACGTGAGGTAGGGCACTACTCTTGTCGCTCAATGACGGGTAATTGTAAAGCATTAGCATCATTAGCAGATGAACCGGGGTATGTGCAAATTCACCCTGATATTGCTAAAGCGGCAGGTATTGCTGATCAAGAAATTGTTTGGGTTGCATCTCGTCGAGGTAAGGTGTTGTCACGGTGTAATCTAAACGAAACCGTTAATAAACAAGCTATTTATATGACTTATCAATGGTGGATTGGTGCATGTAACGAACTGACACAAGATAATCTCGATCCTGTCTCAAAAACTCCAGAAACTAAATATTGTGCTGCACGAGTGGTGAAGATTGACGATCAAAAATGGGCAGAAAGCCAAGTCGCTCAAGATAATCACGCCATGAGAAGTCGTTTAATTAATTTAGTCGAGCAAGCAAAAACAGCGACACACTAAATTAATCACTCAAGAGAAATATAACAAAATCAATGGAGGCTATTTAGCCTCCATTTTTATTCTGTTTATTTATCATCATGTTATATCAATTTGGTCATTGTTTGATCTTCTTCACAGATCGTAGTTTTTTCGATTGAGAAATAAAACTCCGTAAAATAATATAATTCGGAGTTACATTTCAAAAAAAGAGAGCAGTGAGTTCAACATGGCACTAATTGAAAAGATGACTAAAGATATTCAACAAAAAGGTGGGTTAATTGTTTCTTGCCAACCTGTTGATAATAGTCCAATGGATAAACCTGACATTGTAGCCGCAATGGCTCAAGCAGCAGTAAATGCAGGTGCCGTCGCAGTACGTATTGAAGGAATTGATAATTTAAAAGCAACACGTCCTCTTATTGATGTGCCAATTATTGGAATTGTAAAACGTGATTTGCCTGATAGCCCTGTCAGGATCACGCCTTGGTTAAATGATATTGAAGCATTGGTCGCAGCTGGTGCTGATATTATCGCTTTTGATGGTACTGATCGCCTACGCCCAGTTCCCGTGAAAGCATTGCTAGAGCATGTTCATCGTTTAGGAAAACTAGCGATGGCAGATTGTGCCACTTTTAATGAAGGGATGTATTGTCATCAACTCGGTACTGAATTTATTGGCTCAACGATGTCAGGTTATACCGGTGGGGAAATACCAAAATTACCCGATCTTCAACTGGTGACCGCATTAGCAGAGCAAGGATGTCGAGTGATTGCGGAAGGGCGTTATAACACACCAATGATGGCGGCAAGGGGTATGCAAGCGGGAGCTTGGGCTGTCACCGTTGGCTCTGCATTAACTCGTCTTGAACATGTCTGTGAGTGGTTTACTCAGGCATTAAAGTGGCAGCAGGAGTTAGATAAATGAATACATTAGCGATTGATATTGGAGGAACCAAAATCTCGGCAGCATTAATTAGCCGAGATAACCAATTGACACAACATCGACAAATAGCAACACCAGCAAGTCCATCTCCAACACAACTTTATGAAGCATTAGTTAGCATTATTACACCATTAAAAAACCATGCCGATAGTGTTGCCGTTGCATCAACAGGGATCATTTGTAATGGCATTTTAACCGCATTAAACCCCGATAATTTAGGTGGATTAAACGATTTTCCTTTAATGGAAACACTATCAACCCTTACCGGATCACCTTGTTGGTTACTTAATGATGCCCAAGCTGCCACATGGGCTGAGTATTATCATCGTCGTGACACTATATCTGATATGGCGTTTATTACTGTCTCAACCGGCGTTGGCGGAGGCATTGTTCAGCAAGGGCAGCTACTAATAGGAAAACGTGGTCTTGCAGGCCATTTAGGTCATACCTTAGCTGATCCTCGAGGCCCTCGTTGTGGATGTGGCCGCCATGGTTGTGTTGAAGCCATCGCATCGGGGCGTGCGATTGCCTCACAGGCTGAAGGGGAACTTGCTGGTAAAGATGCTAAGGCAATTTTCAGCGCTTTTCACCAGAGAAACTTACAGGCTACCACCATTATTAAACGCTCTGCCAACACCATAGCTAATTTGATCACAAATATTAAAGCTACAACAGATGCTGATTGTGTTGTGCTTGGTGGCAGTGTGGGGCTTGCTAACGGCTATCTCGAATTGGTTCAAGTTGCTATGGCACAACAACCATTAGCATTACAAGTGCCGATTGTATCAGCTCACTATCATCATGATGCTGGATTATGGGGCGCAGCCCTATGGTCTAGAGAGCAATAAAAAAACTGTCGTAAAACTTACCTTTTACCCTACATATGGCAGGACTAAAAAATGCAATTACATGATTTTGGTTTTATTAACTATGCAGTGCTGTTTGGCTATTTGGCAGCTATGTTACTCGTGGGTGTTTATTTTTCTAAACGTCAAAAAACTGCGGATGACTATTTCCGTGGTGGAGGGCGAGTTCCTGGGTGGGCCGCTGGAGTGTCTGTATTTGCGACCACATTAAGCTCGATTACATTTATGTCCATTCCTGCTAAAGCTTATACTTCTGATTGGACCTTTATTATTGGACAGTATTTAGCTATTGCAATTTTACCTTTAGTTTTTTATTTCTATATTCCTTTTTTTAGAAAATTAAAAATCACCTCCGCTTATGAATATCTAGAAGCTCGTTTTGATGTTCGTAGTCGTTTATTTGCTAGCCTTTCATTTATGTTATTCCATATTGGGCGTGTTGCTATTATTACTTATTTAACCGTACTAGCTTTACGTCCTTTTATGGGGATTGATCCGGTCGTGTTAATCGTATTAATAAGTTTATTATGCATTATTTATACTTGGATGGGGGGCATTGAAGGCGTTATTTGGACGGATGTTATTCAAGGTTTATTACTTTCTGGTGGTGCTGTACTGATCTTTATTATGATCTGTTTTAAAGTTGATGGTGGTATTAGCGAAATTTTTACTACTACAGCACAAGCAGATAAATTCTTTCCTACCACACAATGGCGCTGGAGTTGGACAGATAGCACTATTCCTGTATTAATGATTGGGTTTTTATTTGCCAATATTCAGCAATTTACTGCTAGTCAGGATGTTGTGCAACGCTATATCGTTACCGATTCTATTAAAGAAACTAAACGTACATTGATAACTAACGCTAAATTAGTGGCTATTATTCCTATTTTCTTTTTTGCCATCGGCTCTGCATTGTTTGTTTACTACCAACAAAACCCAAGTTTATTACCCGCAGGATTTAATACGGGGGGAATTTTACCACTATTTATCGTGACGGAAATGCCTATCGGTATTGCAGGGTTAATTATTGCAGCTATTTTTGCTGCTGCACAATCAAGTATTTCTAGTAGTTTAAATAGTATTTCAAGTTGCTTTAATTCTGATATTTATACTCGTCTTAGTAAATCATCCCCTAGTCCTGAACAAAAAATGAAAGTCGCAAAGTTAGTTATTATTGTGGCAGGGATATTCAGTAGTTTTGCGGCAATTTGGTTAGTTTTATCCGATGAAGCTGAAATTTGGGATGCATTTAATAGCCTTATAGGTCTTATGGGCGGACCAATGACAGGCCTATTTATGTTGGGAATTTTTGTAAAACGTGCTAATGCCGGTAGCGCCGTTGTTGGGATCATCGTGAGTATTATTGCAGTATTGGCTGCACGTTATGGCAGTGATCTTAACTTCTTCTTCTATGGAGTCATTGGTTCAATGTCAGTGGTGATTGCAGGAACCATTACGGCACCACTTTTCGCACCAGCAAAACAGCTTTCCTTAGATGACAGTGAAACATCAGAGAACTAAGAAGGAATAATCTATGTTATTTGGACATTTATCTGATTTGGCGACTATGCCAGAAATGAATCCAGCGTTACGTCATGCAATGGAAAAAGCATTAGCACTTGATCCCGCGTCACTTGCACCGGGCAGCTATAAAATTGATGGTGAGACGTTGTTTATGAATGTTATGACTTTTGAAACCGTGCCTCGTGAGCAAAAACAAGCCGAATTGCATCAGCGTTATATCGATATTCAGATCTTACTATCCGGTGAAGAGACAATTGATTTTGGAATACAAGGTTCGGCACAAGATGTGACACCTTATAATGAAACGGATGATTATCAGTTGACTGATAACATCATACATCGTCAAACATTATCCCTTACACCAAATATGTTCGCCATTTTTATGCCTTATGAGCCACATAAGCCAGGTATTGCGCCGAAAAATGAGGCCAGTACATTAAAGAAAGTGGTTATTAAACTAGATGTTGCCGCGTTAACTCACTAATCATTATTATTTAATAAAACGCTTTATTTCTCATGTATCAGTTAGTTGGAGTTATAGTGATACTGAGAATAAGGCGTTTTGTTATTATCACATTATTGTCTTAACAAGGCTTTTTTTAACCTGTTGGAATTGGTACTCTTGTGGGCAAAATTCTATTCTCGTGTATTTGCTGCAAGCAAGGATAATGTCCATGACAGAACAGGCAACAACTCGATTAAAGCCGGGTAAAATACTTGATACGCTAGGCGCTATGAAAAATAGTTTAACTCGCGTATCGCAACGTATTGCAGACTATATCCTGTTCCATCCTACGGAAGTGACTCAGTTGTCTATTGCCCAACTCTCTCAAGCAACCAAAGCAGGTGAAGCGACGGTTGTCCGCTTTTGTCGGACATTGGGTTATAAAGGTTTTCAAGACTTTAAAATGGATTTGGCGATTGAAATGGCAACATCAGATAATGATGAATCGCCAATCCTTGATGCAGAAGTCAGTCACCAAGATGATATCCATACTATTGGCCTAAAATTGCAAGCAACAATAAATAATGTGTTATCAGAAACATTAAATTTACTCGATATGCAGCAAGTGCAAGGGGCGGTCAATGCACTATTATCAGCAAACTATGTTTTTATCTGCGGCGTTGGCTCTTCGGGGATCACTGCGGAAGATCTGAAAAATAAACTTATGCGTATTGGTTATCGTGTTGATGCCGTAACTAATAACCACTTTATGTATATGCAAGCCTCATTATTAAAATCTGGTGATGTCGCTATCGGTATTAGTCACTCGGGTAATTCATTAGAAACGGTTCATGCATTGAAATTGGCTAAAGAAGCGGGCGCAAGCACGATTGCATTGACGCATAATTTAGGCTCACAAATTATGGAATATGCAGATCACCATTTAATTAATGGTAATCGACAAGGGAAATTACAAGGCGATTCTATTGGTACAAAAACAGCACAACTTTTTGTTTTAGATTTGCTTTATACCTTGTTAGTTCAGGCTAAGCCTGAAACAGTAAAAGAGCAGAAATTACGTACTCTCAATGCGTTAAAACAGACGCATTCAGCATAAGTTTATTGCTATTTTAAAGCATCTTGAGCAGAAAGTAGCTAAAGATCACAGTTTTACCTTTCTCTTTCCTTCAGGGCTATTTTCGTTATTGCGTTATGACTAGTCGCTCTCTAATATAGAGTTAAACTCCATAAGTTAATTAATAAAGAAATTAATCTCCATAGGAAGTGATCATGAACAAACTCTCTGGACTGATTGCCGCGCCTCATACTCCTTTTGCTGCGGACGGTAGTGTTAATTACCCTGTTATTGATGATATTGCTAAGCACCTAATTGCGACTGGGGTAACAGGGGCTTATGTCTTAGGTACTACTGGTGAAGGTATACATTGCTCGGTTGAAGAGCGTAAAAAAGTCGCTGAACGTTGGGTTACAGCGAGTCAGGGACAACTTGATCTTATTATTCATACTGGTGCATTAAGTATTGCTGATACGTTAGAACTTGCTCGTCATGCTGAAACATTAGATATTAAAGCCACATCAGTGATTGGCCCTTGCTTCTTTAAACCTAGTCATGTTGATGATTTAGTAGAATATTGTCGTTTAGCAGCGGCAAGTGCACCCTCAAAAGGTTTCTACTATTATCATTCCACCATGTCAGGATTAAGCATTGATATGGAAAAGTTTTTACAAGCAGCAGGTAAAGTGATCCCCAATTTATCTGGCATGAAATTTAACTCCCCTGATATGTATGAATTTCAGCGTTGCTTACGGGTAGAGGGAGGTAAATATGATATTCCATTTGGCGTTGATGAATTTATTCCGGCAGGATTAGCTTGCGGTGCATTAAGCGCTGTAGGTAGCACCTATAACTACGCTGCACCGTTATATCTTGAGTTGATTGAGAGATTTAATCAGGGTGATCACCAAGGTGTGGCAGATTGCATGGATAAAGTTATCGCTATTATTCGAGTTTTAGTCGAATACGGTGGCGTTGCTGCAGGCAAAGTAGCAATGCAATTGCATGGTATTGATGTTGGCGCTCCTCGTCGTCCTTTACGCCCACTGACAGCTGAACAAAAAGCAGATGCATTGGCGAAATTTAAGGCGGCAAATTTCTTATCATAAATTGCGTTTTGCTTAGAGCATGACATTGTAGATAAACCTATCCTTTAACATCTCCCCCATTGGATGTGACAGTGGCTTTCTCTTGAGAGCCACTTTTTTATTATCTACTTTATGACTTGATTTTAAATGCCATTCAATTCAATGTATTAATAACAATCTTCGTTACCGAGGTTTATCGATGGCCTATTCATTTTTAACCCAAGCAACAGTTAAAAAATTATCGCGCAATGAAAAGTGGTTACAACAGATTAATAATGAAGATATTATCGATTTGAGTTTAAATGCGGGGCAGCTCATTATTGATAAACCAAAGGTGGATGAGAATTTTATCCCTTTTAGCCAACAATTAGATGTTTATTGTCAGCAAATTGCTCAGCAATTTCCTTTTATAGCGGTGACTCCACAATTACAACTTCATTGCACTTTGTTGACCATTTTTAATCAACCTATAGCGTTATTTGAGCCTCAGAAATTAATGTTACTGGCTTGGTGTCAAAAAATAACGAATATCTTTAATAAGATAGAAAAGATTGAGATCCTATTTAATGATATTATTTTAACGACTAATGGAAGCGTGATATTAATAGGTGTATCAAAAACATTAACGCAGTTTAGACAACAGGTTTACCAGCAAATCCCCATTGATCATCATCTGCATAAAAATATTATTCACATTACGCTTGGGCGCTTACAGGAAAGCGTGTCATCAGAAAAAATAACACCACTTTTTCAATTTTTAGCACATAATCGATTATCACTTCCAATCAATATTAAAACCAGCATTAACTATCCTAAATTTGTGGTGAGCAAAGGCTCACTATCGTCTGAGATATTGTTAAATAAGACGATAGAGTTTAATCAACAGTAACAGTAGATATTTGAAATCATTTATATCAATATTAAAAATATTCTCTTTACAACTAAAGTGATATTTTTAATTGATGTATAATCCAGCAATTCTTTTTATTTGGATAGTACATTGAGTTATGAATATAAAATATCGTGCTGATATTGACGGTTTAAGAGCAATTGCTGTTATTTTGGTTATCTTCTTTCATTTAGATAATCGCTTAATACCATCAGGTTTTATTGGTGTTGATATCTTTTTTGTGATCTCGGGTTTCTTGATCTCGTTAATTATTAAAACATCACTTTTACAAGGTCATTTTTCATTTGGTGATTTTTATATTCGCCGATTATGGCGTTTACAGCCACTCTATCTTTTTGTTTTAGTAGCAGTTCTTGTAATTTCAGGTATTTTCTATCTACCTAGTGATTATCTTGATATCACTAATAGTGAAAAATATGCTTCAGCTTTTCTGTCTAACAAATATTTTGCAAGAGCAACGACTAGTTATGCAGCGCAAGATGCACTCTTCTTACCGTTATTACATACATGGTCTTTAGCAATAGAATGGCAGTGGTATCTATTCTTACCTTTTGTACTCTATTTTCTTCACAAAATTAATCATAAAGAGAAAATAAATAATTTTTATTTTATTGTTTTTATTACAATAATTTCTTTCTCCTTGGTGCTTGTTTATCAAAAAGATCAACCTAAGAATTATTATTACTTTAGTACGCGTATATTTGAGTTTATGTTAGGGGCTTGTGTTGCTTATTTACCCGTAAAAGTAATCATTAATCAAAGAGTTAATAGTGTTATTAGTCTCATCGCCTTAGGGGTTATCTTTTGGATAGCCGTTCAAAAAGATGTGATTGCTGGTTATCCGAATTTCAATACGTTATATGTTTGTCTTAGTGTTGCACTAATTATTTATACAGGACAACATGGCAGTATTATTCAAAAAGTGTTGTCATTAAAGCCAATAGTGATCATTGGATTATTATCTTATTCACTTTATTTATGGCACTGGCCCTTATTTGCTATTGCGCGTTATATAGGCGTATTTAACACCGAGATACAAAAAGGGTTATTTTTAGCATTAACATTTTTACTCTCTATTTTTTCTTACCTTCTTATTGAAAAACCGTTTAGAAGAAAGCGTTTGAACTTTAAATATTCGATAACATTATTGTTTGTTATACCTATTTTATTGGCTTTAGGATTAAATGCATTAAATGAAAAGTATCATGGATTTGGAGTAAGGCTTGGGCAAAATTACGTTAATTTAGAAAACAAACTCAATCAATTCGATTATCCCAATCGAGGTAATTGTATGAATTTTCAAGCCTCTGATCCTGATAAGATGTGTCATATTGGTAAAGTGGGTAGCCAGAAAAAAGCCTTTTTATTAGGGGATTCCCATGCTAATCATTTTTGGGGATTTATGGATATTTTAGGTAAAGATGCTGAGCTTGATGTCTATGCGCAAGCAACTTCATCATGCATTACTATTCCTAATATTTATCTTTATGATTGGTCTAATCATAAGAATACGGTTTATCAACGTTGTTATGATCAAACAGCAAAATATTACCAGATTATTAAACATAATCGGTTTGATTATGTGATTTTTGGACAGGTTTGGAATAATTACGCCTCAAATCATGTTATTAATAAAATAGGTGATAAAAGAACGGTTGAGGCATCTCGTCAACGTGTGGAAAAATCGATGCGTGAAGCGCTTGATATCATTGTTGCTACTGGAGCCAAACCTGTTTTTATAAAAACCGTTTATTCAATGCCTAGTGGTTTTATGACCTGTTTTTATGAAAATGCCAAGTTAAGAAAAGATTTTGCTGATAACAACTGTAATCCCAAAAACTATAAAGGTGAGGGGAATACATGGATGAACCAATTATTTGCTAAATTAAAACAGGACTATCCAAGCTTAATTATTATCGATCCTAAAGATGTACAATGCGATAAAGATACCTGCTTAACAGATATTGAAGGAGTGCCGGTTTATCGTGATGTAGGACATATTACTGATTATGCATCAACGATTTTTGGCATGATGTATCTTAATAAGATGGGTAATCCATTTAAAGAGAACCAATAACCAAGCTGTTTTTACTTAGATTATAATAGTGCCACCTATTTAAGAATATAGGGGCACTATGGTTGTTTCTCTATCAATAATAGAATTAATTTAATGATCTAGCGAAACAGAATGTACATGCTGTAATTGTTTTAATGAGCAATAAAACTCTGGTAAGGTTATTTTTTGTCGCACAAGTAGTTTTAAGTTAACTTCAACGCGCTCCTTTTTAATATCACGAATAGTCAGGTTTTCAATAACGTTTTTGTTGCTTTTTAAATAGTCAATTAAAAGAGGAACACCACTTTCATGAGTAAATAGCATTCGCACTTTAATTTTACCTAAGCGTTGATTATTCATTTGAAACAGCACTACTTGTGGGCTTAGTTTAATAGCCATAAAAAAGAGGAAAGTCACAACGATAGCATGCCAATAAAAGCCGGAGCCACAGGCGATACCCACTCCCGCAGATGCCCAAACAATGGCCGCAGTCGTTAATCCTGAAATGGCGTCATCTCGTCGATGTAAAATAACACCGGCGCCCAGAAAGCCGACCCCACTGATAATTTGTGCAGCTAACCGCATGGGATCACTGCGAATATTGTCAGAAATATTGGCGTAATATTCGGCTGATTGGATAGAGACAATGGTTAATAAACAACTGGCAACAGCAATAATGACACAAGTTTTAAAACCAACTGGTTTTCCCTTTGATTCACGCTCTAAGCCAATAAGACCGCCTAAGATAAAGGCGGCCAGTAATTTAGCAATACTTGATAGTGATAATGGGCCAATAGTGTCAACAAACTGTATTAATGCATCCATGGTTTGCTCCTGACGTTGGCTTATTTTTTATTTTAAAATTAAGGTGCTGTAATTCCTCGTGATGTTTCTTTATTTTCACTATTTCTTTTTTTAGAAACATCATCTTTAAAGAAGAAAATAAAGAATAGGGTTACCACCGCCGCTACAATGGCAGGATAGACCCAGAATGTTGACCATTGTGGTAATGCTGCATCACCTGTTTCAGTTACGGTTGTGTTAAAGGTTTGACCACAAATAGTGGAAGCAAATAGTAAGCCGAAACCATTAGAGACAATAAAGCGCAGACCTTGTGCTTGTGCACGAATTTCAGGTTTTGCTTTGCGATCGACATAGATATCTCCTGCAGTAAAGAAGAAATCCCAACATAATCCCTGTAGCATTAATCCGATGACGATAAAGTAAAGCTCTGTATTTACTGCAGCATAAGAGAAAAACATAGAGCGTATGATCCAGCTCACGGCTCCTAGCAGTAGTGTAATTTTGAAGCCAAATTTCATTAAGAAGAATGACAAAACAAACATAAACAGAACTTCGCAAGCGATCCCTATTTGCATAATAGAAGCTGCATTATCAAAGCCTAATGCTTTAATAAAGACAGGAATATAAGCAGAATAAGCTGTTTTGGGGATCATTAAAATAAAGATGCTAAACATCAAAATAGCAAAGTAGCGATCTTTAAATAAAGACAATGCATCTAAACATAAAATATCGCGTAGTGAGAAAGGCTGGCCTTTCGCTTTAGGTGGCGTATTAGGTAATGTAAAACAATAGAAACCGAGTAATACACCAACTGCAGAAGCGATATACCAAGTCATTGTGCTACCAGAGAAGCCCATTTCACCCAATATAAAACCAATTGCCATAAAACCAAACGTACCAAATACGCGAATAATTGGGAAATATTTAACCCCATTAATATGGGAGAAACTAATGCTATTAGATAGCGCAGTGGTTGGATAAAACAATAAGCCAATAATAAAAATTAAAAATAATGTCATGCCACTGTTTTGAGCTTCAATAAATTGGGGAACACAGAGAATAACGACGGCATTAATTAAATGAAGTATCCCCATGACTTTTTGTGAAGCAAAGAAACGATCTGCGACCATACCAATAAATAAGGGGGAGATAATTGTCGCGACACCTAATAAGGCATAAGCATTGCCGATAATGCTTGCCATACCATAACTACTTAATACGAGTCCCATGGTCATATTCCATGCTCCTTGCATGAAATATTGCACAAACATCATAATAAGTAGGCGAGAAGTTATTTTCATATCCATTGTCGTACCCCTCTTAATTGGTTTCTAACGTTAATCTGTCGTAGGCAACACGGATATGATGAGGAGCACAGACCGTTTCTAATTCATGATGCAGTAATTTACCGCTATGTGAGATATGCGAAACGACAATCTGTGTAGCTTGATGTAAACAGCCTTGTTGTTGCAGTTTTTCTTTGGCGGCAAAAACCGTTTCTAAGCTCATATGATTATCTGTACGATCTTTTCCATTTAAGCCATAAGTGCACTCAAAAACAACAATATCAAGCGGTTTGTTTTCTAACCATTGCCAAGTTAATTCTGGGAACCAACCCGAATCATGGCCATAGAAAATAGCTTTGCCATCTTTCTCAATATGATACACATAACAAAGTTCCCATTTTGCATGATTAGCAAGTAGCGGCGTAATTTTATAACCATTTCTTTCGACCGTAACGAAAGGGATTAAGCAATGAAATGCAAATCGCTCTTTCGTATAACCTGGTAATACTTCAATACAGCCATTGATAGCGCGATCGTTACCGAAAATATGTAAAGGATGGTTAATTTCAAAACCATAGCCTTCCATTCTGCTAAATAGTTCACCAACATTAAAATGATCAGGATGAGTATGAGTAAATAGCAAACTTTCAAAATGTGTTGCGTCCATACCATCACGCATCAGTTGGTAACTAAAAGTGGGGGAGACATCGATCAACATAATGTCATCCACAATAGCAGAAGAGTGCGTTCTAATATCTTTACCGGCTAATTTTCTTGCTTTCAGACAGTGTTCACAACGGCAGAAGGGATTCGGTATGCCTTCTGAGGCAGCCGTCCCTAAAAAATGAAGCTTCATAATAAATCCCCTTATCTTATTGTTTATTAGTATTTTATTAATTTTCTGGTGTTGGCTATTTGTAGGTTACAAACAAATTTGAACGTTCCAATAATAAAATGACATGTGTTATTTGCCAATAAATGAAGATCAGATCAGTGATCTTATTCAAATATTATTTACTAATATGTTGATTAGTATATATATTTATTTTAATTGGTATTGATAATTATTTATTATCTTTAATTTTTAATAGATTGATTTATCAGCTAATTGTAAGTGGAACGTTCAAATCAATTATCAGTAGTCGTGATAAATAATTCAGGTATGCTAGTGAAGGTGGAAATAGAGGTGAAAGAAGAGAAATGGCGACGATCAAGGACATTGCAAAACTAGCGGGTGTTTCGCATGGTACGGTATCTAACGTATTGAATAAACGTGGAAATGTAAGTGTTGAAAAAATTGAAGCAGTCTATCAAGCTGCTAAACAGATGGGCTATCAATTAAATACACAAGCCCAACTACTAAGAACCAATAGAAGCCATAAAATTGCGATCTTATTACCCCAACTGGTTTCTGAAAAATATGCGATCTTCTTTAATGCTTTTAGACAGTCGATCGTTAATTTTCCAGAGATCAGCTACGATCTTTTTTTAACAGATCTTCTTGAGACCACTGAGCGTGATCTACTACAAAAAATTGCTGCAGGTGGCTATAAGCAAGTAGTCACCGTAAGTTGTCTTAAAGATGCTAAATACTATTTTGACACGTTAAAACTTCCACCTTCACAAATTATCTTTATTTATCACAAACCCCTCAATGCACAACGTTTTTTTACGTTAGATTTTGCACAAGCGGCGGAGTCAATTTGCCAGCAAGTGTCACAAACAGCTGGCAAGGTGGTGGGGATTTTTGGCGATAATCAAGATGAATTAAATAGTCAGGTTTTTGCTAATCAATTGCAAATACGGCTTTCTCAAACTGCACCCGATAAAAAATGTGTCATACTTAGCGCTTCTGATGAAGAGAGTTATAAAATTGCTTTTGATTTCTTTTCTATGGAGCAAGTCCCCGATATCTTTGTCACACAAGATATTGAGAAAGCTCGCTATTTAACACAAGCAAGCTATTTTGGCAGTTCTTCAGATTGTCCTATTATCTTTGCTCTAAGTGATAATATTCCGCCGGTAATAAAAGGGTTATATTGTTTTCCAATGAACTATGCTCAGCTTGGTTTGGAAGTCGCTGAGGCACTATTAATCGCAGAGCCGCATGAGTACAAAAATAATAATGTATCTGTCGCAAATCGAAGTTCATATCTGTATACGGCAACACCAGCAGTAATGAGTGATGATAAATCACAAATTAGTCTTAATTTACTAACGTTGCCAAGCCCTTCAACAACGGCATTAAAAAAACTACTTCCTCATTTTTATCGTCAAACTGGTATCAAGGTGAATTTAGCTATTCATCCTTATGATGAAGTCTATCAAATTTTAAGCCAACTTCATTTACACCCTTATTATGATCTGTTGCGTATTGATATGGCGTGTTTTCCATGGTTTGCTGAGCGAATATTGCGACCATTAGATAAAATTGGTGATGGATTAACTGATTTATTGAGTCACTTTTCCTTACCTACGCAACAAAAATTTGGTTTGGTTAATGATGTCGCTTATGCAATGCCGTTCGATGCTAGCGCTCAATTACTGTTTTATCGTAAAGATCTGTTTGAAGATACTATTTTAAAAAGAATGTATTACGAAAAAACAGGTAATGAATTAACTGTGCCGACAACCTTTGAAGAGTACGATAATGTGACTCAGTTTTTTACTGAGTTGCATCAAGCCGGGCAAGCTCATTGTCCGATGGGAGCTTCAACCACATTAGGAAGTGCGGGATTAATCGCAACTGAATACTTATTACGTTATTACGCTAAAGGTGGGCGTTTAATCGGTAGTGATAATATTCCGCGCTTAGCGATGCCCTTGGCCGCTGAGGTATTAGCAGATTATTTGCATCAGTTGTCGATCACCGAAAATATCAACCATAAATGGTGGAGTGGCTCTGTCAGACAATTTGAGCAAGGTCATCTGGCAATGCTTATCTCTTATATGAATTTATTTAATGATGTCGCACATAGCGATATTTTACCTAAAATTGGTTTTGCTCCCGTTCCGGGTGGTGTACCACAATTAGGGGGTGGGGTACTTGGGGTGTCGCGTTACAGTAGAAAATCATCTTACGCTGAACTGTTTTATCGTTGGCTTTATTCTCCTGTTGTGATGGATCACTTAATTTTATTGGGTGGAAATAGTAACCATGAAAATTTTAGTCATAACCAAGAAATTAGCCACCGTTATCCATGGATGACACTAGCTTATCAGGAAATTAATCAAGGAATACGAGAATCATCAGTGCCGAATGGTAAATTATTTAACTTAAGGCAAGCTGAGATTATTATTGGTCAGGGTATTACTAATGTGATTAATCATATTATGACAATAGAAGAAACGATTGATTATATTAATCAACGTCTGTTGATTGATACTCAGGGTGAACGATGATCTTTGATAAAAAATCAGGGGCTAATAATTCCCCTGATAATTGTCATCTTCAATAACTGGCTGATCGTGATTTAGTGAATTGAATAAAACACATAACGCAAAGCAAATTCTGCAATAATTGCCATGATACCGCCATAGACAAAAATGGACTCCGTTGATTTTTGCTGAGTTTGGCCCATCAAATATTTTACTAAACTATAGCCACACACCAATACAGCCAAAGTTGCTAAGATCCAACTGGTCATACGTAATGGGCCAATGGAGTAATAGACTTCAATGGGTGATAACGGAAAGGTTACCGATGTTTGGCTATAGAGCGTACGAGTTAAATAGTGTTCATAAAAAGGTTGATAGAGTAATCGGCCAATTAAACTAAATGCCATGATCCCCCACAATTGCCATTTCCAACGGATAGGGAAAGGGGCTGATGGTATTTCTATCCCTAATTTATTGCCTATACGCTGCAATATCTTTAGCAGCAAAAAGAATATTGTTGCCCCTAATGTGAGCATTGCGCCAAAAAACATCACATAAGTGTTGTTATCCATCCATGTTAAAATGGAAGTATGGCGATAAATGGATGCCATGCAATAAATGTCAAACAGACCAATCAGAAGGCTTGCACCAAATAGCAGCATCGAAAATTTACTGGTACGCCATAGCCATAAAAAGGTGATCCCTAAACATCCTACAAAAATGGCAGTGACAGCAACTTCGCGACTTAACCAAGCTGAAAAGACATTTCTAATGGCATTCGGAGCATTTAACGGCACGCCTAAGTGAGTAATGGAGGCAATAGAGCCTAAACCGGCTAATCCACAAATCACCAATAAGGTTAGTAACATAAAGCGATAATAGCTTTCAGCACAGAGATAATGTGCAAGACGACGTGCAAAAAGGCCTGTTATGAGTGTTAAGCCAATAGTGGCATTCATCATAAAGGTGAAAATCAATAATGACCATTCATTCATTTTATTTCTCCTTTATTATTTATAGTGTCATTATTTGCCCCTTGGTGAGGGTTGATCACTAGGTTTGGATGAGTTATTTCAGGAGAAGGCAAACCAGTGACATAATTAACTTCACCATAGCGTTCACGTAGTTCATCAATTGGACCAAATTGAATGGCCCCAAGTGGGCAGGTCGCAACGCAAACAGGCTGTTCACCTTTTTGTTGTAAGTCGATACAAAAATCGCATTTTGACATCTGCTTGGTTTCAGGATCCATTTGCGGTGCGCCATAAGGACAAGACCACGCACAGGCGCCACAACCAACACATTTGTCAGTATCTACCATCACAATGCCATCACCTTCGCGTTTATGCATTGCGGTAGTTGGGCAGTTTTTAACACAAATGGGATCATCGCAATGATTGCAAGAGATAGATAAAGTGTAAGCAAAGACATTATTAATTAATGCACCGTTAGTATTACGGCTATAACCACCACCAGTGATTTCATATACACGGCGAAATTTGCGGCCAACATCGAGGTTATTTTTATCTTTACAAGCAACCTGACACGCCTTGCAGCCCGAACAGCGAGCACTGTCGATATAAAACCCTAGCTGTTTACTGCTTACTGCGGGATAAACGATAAATTTACTCATGCTTTTTCTACCTCGACCAATAAAGTTTGGTGAGCATTACCGTGTGCCATTGCGGTGCTACGGGATGAGGTTAAGACGTTGGCACATCCCCCTTGATCGATACCTTGTTTATCTGGTTGCCACCAAGCACCTGCTTGTAAGGCAACGACACCAGGCATAATGCGTTGTGTGAGTTTGACGGGAACTAAGGTGATCCCACGGTCGTTATAGACTTTGACTTTATCGCCTTGTTTGATATTTCTATCTTCGGCATCTAATGGGTTGATCCATAATTCTTGACGTTGTACTTCTTGCAGCCAAGGATTAGCAAATTGTGTTGAGTTTGCGCGGTTACGTCCTTTCCACGTGATGAGTTGTAGTGGAAATTTATCTGTTAACGTATCTTCGGGCCCTTCAATGGCAGGCACATAATGAGAAAGTGCGGGGATCTCGCTATTCTTCATCTCATATAAGCGTTTAGAGAAGATCTCAATTTTTCCTGATGGGGTTGGAAATGGATTATTTTCTATATCTTGAATATTTTTCTCAAACGCAACATTTTGGGTATGAGGGCGATGTTTTAGCAGATGACGACGTTTAACCAATAATTCATCAAAGGTAGGAATACCATCTTCAGGACGTTTAATACTGGCATCATTGACTAAATATTCAATCCAGTCGCGATCAGTGGCTTTACCTTCGCTAAATTGTTCACCGACCCCCAGTTTATCAGCCACTTCACGTAACCAATCGTAGTCGGTACGACGTTCAAACTCTGGCTCTATCACTTTTTCGGACAGAATAATATAATCGCCATAACTCCATGTGCCTCCAATATTCCAGCGCTCTAAAAAGCTGGTTTCAGGCAGTAAGATATCCGCATATTTGGCGCTAGGTGTTAAATAGAGGTCGCTACAGACGATAAATTCAACTTTTGATTCATCTTCAAGCACTTTAGCGGCATGAAGAATATCGGTATTTTGATTCACCATATAATTACCCGCCATTGAGAAAATCATCTTGATTTCAGTATCAAGTTTCTCGGCATTGAGTAAGCCATTTTGTGGTGTGACCAAATTTTTATCTTCGCACGCTTGCACCCAATTGGTGATATTGATTTTTGCTTTAACGGGATTGGTCAATAAACTTGGGCCGGCAATGGTTTTACGTAACTCAGAGTTTAATGCCATGCCATAGCCTGCCGCCCAGCCACCGCGTACACCAACGTTGCCGGTAATAGTCGCTAACAGTGTCGCACCGCGTGCCGTCCGTTCACCACAAATATGACGTTGTGGTCCCCAACCTTGGATTAATGCTGCCGGTTTTGTAGAAGCATATTCACGGGCTAATTGACGAATAGTATCTGCGGGTACTTTAGTGATAGGCTCCGCCCATTCAGGGGTTTTCTTGATCCCGTCTTTTTTCCCCATTAAATAGGCAACTAAAGACTCATTTTCACCAACGCCTTCTGGCATCTGATGCTCATCGAAACCAAGGGTGTATTTGTCGATAAAGGCCTGATCATGCAGGTTTTCACTGACAATGACATACATCATGGCATCCATCATCGCGTTATCAGTGGTCGGTAACAGCGGGATCCACTGGTCAGCTAAAGAAGAGGCAGTATCGGAATAACGTGGATCAACGACAATAAATTTAGTGCCGTTTTTTTTCATTTTTTGGAAGTAATGATTGGAATGCCCAAAAATAGTTTCATTAGGATTATGTCCCCATAGAATAACTAAAGGGGTATTTGCTAATGTATCTAATGTACTTCCGCTAGCGGCTGTACCGTAAGTATAAGGGGTAACGGCAAGGGTGTTACCATTACTCACGGAGTGATAATTCTCCAGAAAGCCGCCGGTTAGGTTAAACAGACGGCGTAGCATATTAGCACCAGAAAAAATGCCACCAGTCACCCCAGTGCTTAAACTGACAAAACGTGAGGCAGGGCCATATTGCTTGGTAATGCGTTGCATATTTTGTGCAATAAGCGTCGTAGCTTCTTCCCAAGTGATGCGCTCAAATCGACCTTCACCACGCTTACCTACTCGCTTCATGGGATATTTTAATCGATCAGGATGATAGACAAATTTACGATAACCACGACCCCGTACACAGGCTCGCATGATAGGCATCTCTTCATCTAAATCGGCGTCAGGTCGAGTGCTAATACGTGTCACTTTGCCATCTTTAACGTGCGCGCGAATATCACATTTTCCGCCACAGTCAAAACTACTACAGGTAGAGACAACACGCTCACTCTCTTTGGCGTCAATCGTTTTTTCAGTTATTGCATGATCTTGTGTTGCCGCCATCGTGTTGGAGGAAAAAAAGGGCAGTGTGACTAATGCCGAACTCGCTTGAATAAAATGGCGACGACTTATATCACCGGAAATTGGCTTAATACTATGATGATCGGACTGATTGCTCATATAAATGCTACCTTAGACATAATAAGCGGAAGCCAATTTACCCGATACTTGATATAAAGATGTGTATGCGTTTTCTAGACTATTGATATGGGGATATCTGGTTTCCGCTGCATTATTATTGAATGCATACCGCGTTGCAGAGCGCCTGAAACAACCTCTGCAAGAGGGATAGTAGAGGATTAATCGCTTTCCAACATGCCAAGATCAGACAATGACATTAGAATTTCGGCCTATTTATTGACAGTGTTAATAATAAGTTTTATAGCTGTTAACGGGATAGGGTGGCTAAATAGCGAAAGGGGTTAATTCGCCATCTTGCAATGTGATAGTGACCAGATTTGCTCATCAGCAAGAAAGATAAAAAAGTAGGTTTAATGTGAGAAATGTGCCGTTAGAAAGTGTTGATCTCCTTGAGAGAGATGTGATTGCGCTGGGTACAGATTATCTGCCTAATACGCTATTAGAAACGCATCGACATCGACGAGCGCAATTTTTATATCCCGCTACCGGATTGATTGAAGTGAGCACAAATGATGGGGAATGGGTTATCCCTCCCTCTTGTGGTGTGTGGATCCCTCCTCAAACGGGGCATGAAACACGCATGTTAGATGTGAGTACCAGAAGTTTATATATTGAGCCAGCAGCTGCTCCTCGTCAGAGTCAACAGTGTGAAGTGTTAAGAGTGTCACCGCTTTTACGTCAATTACTTCTTGAAGCCGTTGATGTGCCTGCGCAATATGATAAAAAAGGGCGCGATGGTATTTTAATGCAACTTATCTTATATGAGTTAGCGAAAGCAGAACCTTTGCCTTTCTTTGTTCCTATTCCACAGGACAGTAAATTAGCTAAATTATGTCGCGATTTTATTCGTCAGCCAAAAATTGACGCTCTACCTCAGCAGTGGGCCGAGAAATTACATAAAAGTGAACGCTCGTTTAGCCGTTTTTTCCGCCAACAGACGGGAATGGCATTTTCACAATGGCGTCAGCAAGTCTGTCTTTTAAACTCACTCACGCAAATTTTATCAGGGCATAGCATTACCGCTGTGGCTTTTGATTTGGGCTATAACAGTGCTAGCTCTTTTTCTACTATGTTTAAAAAGCAGATGGGACAATCACCTTCTGATTTTGTGAGAAACGCGCCATAACGGCGCGTTTTCTATGAGCTTGAATTAGTGGCTGGGCTTGTTTTCTCTTACCGCATTACGCAAGCAATAAGGGAGTGCAATTAAGCTTATTGTAGTCACAATGGCTGTGGCGATCAGAACGATAGAAAAAGCATATTCAAATGCACTATTAGCCTGTGCGATTAAGAGGGTCGCCGCTGCTTCGGGAAGCTTTTCAGCGACAATAAGTGCTTCATCTAAACTATCATAAACGACACTATTGACGTTAAGCGTGTTCGGTAAAGTTAGTTTTAAGGTATAGAGAGTGCTCATTAAACTCCCCATAAAGGTCACGCCAATCACGCTACCCAACTCATAGGCGATATCTTCAATAGAAGCGGCCATACCTGCTTGTTTATCGTCGACACTTAGCATAATAGAGGTCGATGCGGTGGTAAAAATAATGCCTAAACCAAAGCCAATCAAAAAGAGGCTACCCATTAGCATTATCGATGAGTTTGAAATGGCAATTAACCATAAGTTACCCATTAATGTTAGGGCGAATCCGATAATAATTAAGCGCACTGCACCTAAACGCGCTAGCCAAAACCCAGCCAAAGGAGAGGCTAATACTGAGCCGATAGGGATAGGTAAAATCACTAAAGCTGCATTCAATGGTGTAAAGCCGGCGACTAACTGTAAGCGTTGGCTTAGCAGAAATTCAATACCCACGATGATCACCATAGAAAGAGTCGACATTGCCACACCGACACTGAAATAGCGCTTTTTAAATAGGCTAAAATCAATCATTGGATGCGTTTGACGACGTTGGCGCCGCGCAAATAGTGTGAGAAAAATAATGGCAATAAGGGTGGCGATGATCACTTCATTCCATTGTGTATAAGCCTTACCTATCTCTTTTAAGGTATAAATAGCGCTGACTAAGCCAATCAAAATAAGTATTGAGCTTAAATAATCAATTTTATGCTGCCGTTGTCCCGAAAAGTGAGGAATTAGCCAAATCGAGAAAGGAAGCACAAGTAGTACAATAGGGACATTGATCAAAAAGACTGAGCCCCACCAGAAATGGTTTAATAGCAACCCACCAATTAAAGGCCCTAATGCCGCGCCACCAGAAGCAACAGCAGACCAAATACCGATGGCGACGGCACGCTCTTGTGGATGAGTAAATACTTGTCTCACAATAGACAACGTTGCAGGCATGCTCATAGCAGCACCGACGGCCAAGAAACCACGAGAA
This sequence comes from Proteus sp. G4415, assembly GCF_963896075.1. NCBI lineage: Bacteria > Pseudomonadati > Pseudomonadota > Gammaproteobacteria > Enterobacterales > Morganellaceae > Proteus > Proteus sp. G4415. Next base: position 46,027 of record NZ_CAWQOK010000147.1, on the reverse strand, counting down.
ATAATTAAGCTGGTGGCGCTAGGGGAATAAGCCGCGCATAATGAGGCGATGGCAAAAAGGGGTAATCCGCTAATAAATAACGTCTTATGGCCTATTCTATCGGTAAGCATACCTGCTGCTGGCAACAGCCCTGCGACAATCAGCGGATAGGCATTCATGATCCATAGTTTTTCTGAGGCGCTCGCATTGAGATCATGAGTTAAACGCGGTAGTGCGGTATAAAGTACGGTAACATCAACAACAATTAGAAACAGCATACTTGATACTAAAAGTAAGACTATCCAACGCTTATAATCTTTTATCATATAAAGTCTCAGTGGTTATCTTAGGTGTTATATTTAGCTAGGAATAATAATTTTAAATCCATACGGTCGTATTGAAAAGAGGTTTTTTTAAATGGGACGCCAAAGAACGATTGATAGAGAAAAGTTACTTGAGGCTATTTTTGACATCGTGATGGAGCAAGGGGCTGCCGCTCTGACTATCGATACGGTGGCCAAAAAAATGGGGATTTCTAAAGGTGGTGTCCAATATTGCTTTAATAGTAAAGAAGCGATGATTGATGCCATGTTTGAACATTGGGAAGGAGGATATGAAGCGCGATTTAATCAGGTGGTTGCCAATGATAACTCAGCCAATAATCGCGTTAGAGCACATATTCATGCAACTCATGATCACGATAAGCTCTCTTTTGCCAAAGGAGCCAGCTTAATGGCTGCGTTACTGCAAACGCCAGAATATTTGCAAAGTACTAAAGCGTGGTATCAGCAAAGATTAGCGGGTGTCGATACCACAACAGTAGAGGGGAAACGGGCGAGACTGGCTTTTTTAGCCACCGAGGGGGCTTTCTTGCTACGGTATTTTGGTTTAATGGATATTGATGATAATGAGTGGGAAGAGATTTTTAGCGATATCGATTCTGAACTGGTTACAGTGACTACGAAGTAATTAAACAGCATATTGTTTAAAAGTAACAATATGCTATTTGGCTTTCGGTGAAATAGCAATATTAGTAATACATCGCGATAAGCTTATCATCCAACTCTTTAACGTCGACGGGAGTATCGAAAATATCTTCGATAATATCGGACTTCATGATCTCTTTAGGTGAGCCATGATAGTAAAGTTGCCCGTTGCGCATAGCTAAAATGTAGTCGGAATACACAGAGGCGAAATTGATATCATGAATGACGATGATAATGGTTTTTCCTAGCTCATCGGCGGCTTTACGCAGTAATTTCATCATAATGACCGCGTGTTTCATATCAAGATTGTTAAGCGGTTCATCAAGCATCACGTATTCAGTATCTTGACATAATACCATTGCGACATAAGTACGCTGGCGTTGCCCTCCGGATAATTCATCAAGATAACGGTGACGAAATTCAGTCAAATTAAGAAAATCGAGTGATTCATCAATCACTTTCTTATCTTCTAGCGTTAAGCGTCCTTTACTATAAGGGTAGCGACCAAAACCGACTAACTCTTCAACAGTTAAGCGACTCACAAACTGATTTTCTTGGCGTAGTATGGAAAGGTTTTTGGCTAATACATCACTCTCTGTAGCCGCAACATCCATGCCATTTACACTGACCATACCGCTTTCTGGCATCAGTAGACGGCCTATTACAGAAAGTAAGGTGGATTTACCCGCACCATTAGGTCCGATGATTGAAGTAATACCGCCACGTTGAATGGTTGTTGTAATATTATCAAGCACTGTTGTGTCTTGATAACGTTTTGATATCTTACTGATTTCAATCATATTAAAGTCTTCTTAATACCAAATAAATAAAGAACATACCACCAATAAACTCAATCACAACAGAGAGAGTACCTGTCATTTTTAAGCCATACTCTAAAATCAATTGTCCGCCAATCAGTGCGATAGTGCCTAATAAGAATGCCACAGGCATTAAAAAGCGGTGCTGACTGCTACCACTAATATGATAAGCCAGATTAGCAACAATTAAGCCTAAAAATGTCAACGGCCCTACTAATGCTGTTGATACCGCAACCAGAACAGAGATAAGTAATAGAATATAAGTCGTTTGCTTACGATAATTAATACCAAGATTAATCGCATTCGCCTGACCTAAGGCCATCACATCAAAACTATAACGCATACGCCAAAGTAATACGCCGACGACGACAATAATGGCTAATGCACATAAGATAAGATCAGGAGTGGCTCGAGTAAATGTCGCAAACATACGGCTTTGTAAGACAGAAAACTCATTTGGGTCCATTAGGCGTTGTAATAGCGTTGCACTGCTACGAAATAGGGTGCCTAAAATAATACCAATCATAAGGACTAAATTGATATTAAAGCGCACTGAACTAAATAGCCAACGATATAGAACCACCGAAAATAACACTAATAAGGCCGACTCTAAAAAGAACTTCGTCAGATTGGCCATCCAAGAGGCGGGCATATCCCCTTCAAAAAAGATAAAGAGCGTTTGTAGCAATACAAACAGAGCTTCTAAGCCCATTAATGAAGGAGTAAGAATGCGGTTATTGGCGATAGTCTGAAACAGTATAGTAGAAACGCCTGCCGCAAAGGCGACGATGATCATCGTCAGAATAATATAAGCGCGGTGTGTCAGAATATAAGAGATATTACCGTTTAGGTTGATCGTCATAAACAGCACAATGGCTAATAATGAGACGCCAAGTAAGAGCCAAATACGCGCCATAGGTGAGAGGCGCACTTTCTTAGGTTGAACAGCGCCAGTATATTTGCTAATCATGGATGAATTAACTTTTTGCATAACGTTGCTGCTTCAGTAGTAAGAAAAGGAAGATCACAGCACCTACCGCCCCTAAAATGACACTTGCGGGGATCTCAAATGGATAACGGATCAGGCGACCAATCACATCACAGAGTAAAACAATGGCTCCACCGCTTAAGCATACCCACGGGATGGTTTTGCGAATATTATCTCCCATCACTAGGCTAACTAAATTTGGCACGATCAAACCAAGGAAAGGTAGAGCACCAACAACAGACACCACCACACCACTAATTAAAGCGATAATAGATAAACCGATAATCATCACTTTACGATAGTTAAGTCCAACGTTGATGGAAAATTCACGTCCCATACCTGCCACGGTAAAGCTATCCGCGACCCAACACGCCATTAATGCAAGGGCACCGACAAGCCATAGCAGCTCATAACGACCTTGTAAGACACTGGAGAAGTCTCCGCTAGTCCACGCATCTAGTGATTGTAGTAAATCAAAATAGACGGCAAGAAAGATGGTTAGAGCACCTATCACTGCACTTAGCATAATACCGACAAGTGGCACGATTAATGCGGTCTTTAAGGCAATTCTCTGTAGCAACAACATAAATAACACAGTGCCTAAAAGTGCAAAAACAGTGGCTACCATCATTTTGGTGAAAATGCCTGCCGCGGGGAAAAGCAACATCACGACTAATAAACCGAGACTGGCTGATTGTGTTGTACCTGCAAGAGAAGGCTCAACAAAGCGGTTTTGCGTGAGCAGTTGCATGATTAAACCAGCAACACTAATTGCGCCCCCAGCAAGTAATAATGACAGGGTTCTTGGTACGCGACTAATAAAGAAGATATCGCGCATATCGGGATCAGTAAAAAGCGAAGCAGGAGTGATATCTCCTGCGCCGATAAATAGACTGATCATTGAGAGGATAGCGATAAGTCCTATCCCCAATGATAAATGGAACGTTTTCATTCAGTTACTTTATTTTTTTGATCCAACGCCTGATTAATTGTATCCATTAAGCGAGAGTAAGTTTGTATCCCACCTGAGATATAAATCGAGCTGGCATCAAGATAGATAATTTGGTCTTTATTCCATGCATTAACCTTTCTAACTAGGGCATTATCAAGCACTTGTTTTGCAGGTTGTGAATCTTCACGACCAATTGCCGCATCACGGTCAATGACAAACATCCAATCTGGATTAAGTTTTAGCAGTAGTTCTGAGTTAACAATATTACCGTGAGAGCCTGGGCTATCGAAAGTATATGCAGGTTCAAAGCCCAATACATCGTAGATAAAACCAAAGCGAGAGCCTGGGCCATAAGCGGAAATTTTACCGCCACTGACTAATACGACCATTGCTTTGCCCGCATCTGGGGTTTTTGCTTTTACCGTATCAATTTTGCTATTGAAGTCAGCTAATAATTTTTTAGCTTGTTCTTCTTTACCAAAAATTTGACCTAAAGTCGTTGTACGCTCAGTGAGACTGTCAATAAAGCGTGTGCTGTCGATATCCATAGAAATGGATGGTGCGATTTCACTTAATTTGGCATATGCATCGCGAGCACGACTACCCGTTAAAATCAGATCAGGGGCAGTAGTACTGAGTTTTTCGTAGTTTGGTTCAAACAGGCCACCTTCGTTGATGTACTCATTTTCGTTGGTGTATTTCTCTAGAAATTTAGGTAGGTGGACGTTTGTTTGTGGTAGGCCAACAACAGGTACGCCAAGAGCATCAACAATATCAAGTGTTTCCATGTTCATCACAACCACTTTTTGTGGGTGAGCAGGGATCTCAGTGGTGCCTTGAGCATGTTCGATAGTGAGAGTTTGTTTCTCTGTGGATTGCGTTGTTGAGGTATCTTGTGCGTTATCACAACCTGCGATAACCAGAGAAGACAGCAATAAGAACAGTGGGCTTAATGATTTTTTAAACATTCTCTTTCCCATATTGTTGCGATATGAAATAGCACAGTTACTAGCTGTGACCTAATAATGAGCTTCACAAAGGAAACAATGATTATACCAAAAAACTAAAGAGTAATGATACTAATTCACATTCTCACAATAATAAAGGATTAACTTATATTATTGTGCTGAATCTTTGCATCAGATCATGTGAAGAGAAGAATGGACAAATTTTGTAACGCGAAACAATGCTAAAGATTTTTTGCTTAATTTGTGAAGAGGGTCAATACGCTAGGTCAATCAGAGACAATTATGAGTCAGTAAAAAATATCGTTAGTGAGTATCATTGCGTATACTTTATTCAATCAGAAACAATCTTAATTGCTAAATTTTACTTTAATTCTGTACTGACATCTTAATCAATGCACATGAGAAAGTAGCATTATCTCTAGGGCAGAGTGTGGCCAATTTGAGAGGGTTTTATGCAAAAGAAATATATTTATCTATTTTGTTCTGCTGGCATGTCAACATCTCTGTTAGTGACAAAAATGCGTGCACAAGCAGAAAAATATGATGTACCCGTTATTATTGAAGCTTTTCCAGAAACATTAGCAGAGCAAAAAGGCCAAGAAGCGGATGTCGTTTTATTGGGGCCACAAATTGGTTGGATGCTCGCTGATATTCAAAAATTATTACCCAATAAACCTGTCGAAGTCATTGATTCATTGTTATATGGGAAAGTGGATGGATTAGGTGTATTAAAAGCAGCAGTAGCCGCCATTAAGAAAGCATCAGCAACAACTAATTAATTATTTTTATTGTTATTTTTATTTATTCCAGTCAAAGAGTGAATTTTTCAGCTAGCCGAGCAATTAGCGGCATTTTAAGGGTATTTTTCTATGAGTAAGGTCATTGGTTCACTTGAAAAGGTACTCCTTCCTTTTGCGGTTAAAATTGGAAAGCAACCTCATGTTAATGCGATAAAAAATGGTTTTATCCGTTTAATGCCATTAACACTTGCCGGGGCAATGTTTGTACTTATCAATAATGTTTTTCTCAGTTTTGGTGAGGGCTCCTTTTTTTACTCTCTTGGTATTCGTTTAGATGCCTCAACAATTGAAACACTTAATGGTTTAAAAGCCATAGGTGGTAATGCCTATAACGGTACGTTGGGAATAATGTCATTGATGGCGCCGTTCTTTATTGGTATGGCGCTGGCGGAAGAGAGAAAAGTCGACCCTATTGCGGCGGGATTACTTTCTATCGCCGCCTTTATGACGGTAACACCTTATGACGCTGGTGGCGCTTATGCTGTGGGGGCGAACTGGTTAGGAGGTGCCAATATTATTTCAGGGATTATTATTGGCCTTGTGGTTGCCGAAATGTTTACCTTTATAGTGCGTCGTAATTGGGTTATCCGTTTGCCCGATAGTGTACCTGCCTCCGTTTCGCGCTCTTTTTCTGCCTTAATTCCTGGTTTTATTATTTTATCAATTATGGGAATTATCTCTTGGGGATTAGCGCATTACGGTACACATTTCCATCAAATCATTTTAGATTCTATTTCAACGCCATTGGCTTCGTTAGGATCGGTTGTTGGGTGGGCTTACGTTATTTTTACCTCTTTGCTGTGGTTCTTTGGTATTCATGGTTCACTGGCGCTGGCGGCACTTGATAGCGGTATTATGACACCTTGGGCATTAGAAAACGTCTCTATTTATACCGAGTATGGTTCAGTTGAAGCGGCACTTGCAGCAGGCAAAACGTTCCATCTTTGGGCAAAACCGATGCTAGATTCGTTTATCTTCTTAGGAGGAACAGGGGCGACGTTAGGTCTGATATTAGCTATCTTTATTGCATCGCGTCGAGCAGATCACCGTCAAGTGGCGAAGTTAGCATTACCTGCGGGTCTATTCCAAATTAATGAACCTATTATTTTTGGTTTACCTGTGATTATGAATCCAGTGATGTTTATTCCTTTTATTCTTATTCAGCCAATCCTTGCTGCTATTACCGTAACCGCTTATTACCTTGGGATTATTCCGCCGGTCACAAATATTGCACCTTGGACGATGCCAACAGGGTTAGGGGCATTTTTTAATACCAATGGCAGTATTGCCGCACTGTTATTAGCACTCTTTAACTTAGCTGTTGCAACACTGATTTATCTGCCTTTTGTGATTATTTCGAATAAAGCACAAACCGAAATTGATAAAGAAGAAAGTGAAGAAGATATTGCTAATGCATTGAAATTTTAACGAATAGACAATGGCTGTGCAGCGCTTATTTTGCACAGCTAAGCACCAAAGAGGGGGAATGATGTTAGATATTGAGAATTGCGTTGATAGCTCAGCGACAGATGATGAATTTGAAGAAATTATCATGGGGTTAATTATTAATTCAGGGCAAGCACGGAGTATCGCTTATGCAGCGTTAAAAAAAGCGAAGCAAGGTGATTTTGCACAAGCCAAGAAAATGATGGAACAATCTCGAGCAGCATTAAATGAAGCTCATAAAATACAGACCCGCTTAATTGGTGATGATCAAGGATTGGGTAAAACGAAAGTGAGCTTGGTACTGGTGCATGCTCAAGATCATTTAATGACATCTATGTTAGCCAGAGAGCTTGTCACAGAGCTTATCGAGTTACATGAAAAAATAAAGTAAGGCGAATGATGATGCACTCATTAAAAGCGCAAGCTGAAATACGCATGGTATATGAAAACCAATTATTTAATGGTAAGAATTTTCATGTGTTTATTTATAACAAAACAGAAAGCGTCAGTGGGTTGCATCAGCATGATTATTATGAATTTACTATTGTTTTAACAGGGCGCTATTATCAAGAAATTAACGGTAAAAAGGTGTTATTAGAGCGTGGTGATTTTGTCTTTATTCCTATTGGCTCGCATCATCAAAGTTTTTATGACTTTGGTGTAACTCGTATTTTAAATGTGGGAATAAGCAAAGCTTTTTTTGATAAACATTATCTTCCTTTATTGCCCGCTTATTTTGTTGCTTCTCAAGTTTATGCATTAAAAAATGAGTTTCTTTCTTATATTGAATCCGTGATTAGCTCATTAAATTTTAGACATACAGAATTTAATGAATTTATTGAAATTGTCACCTTTAATGTGGTGAATAGATTACGACATTATAGAGATGATGGTATTGAAGATGATATTCCCTTATGGCTAAAAGACGCCATTGATGGAATGCATGATAAAAGCCGATTTGGGGAGAATGCATTAGCAAATATGGTGCAATTATCTGGAAAATCGCAAGAGTATTTAACTCGAGCAACTCGCCGTTATTATGATAAAACGCCGATGCAAATTATTCATGATATTCGAATTAATTTTGCTAAAAAACAATTAGAAATTACGAATTACTCCGTTACCGATATTGCTTTTGATGCAGGTTATAGTAGCCCGAGCTTATTTATTAAGACTTTTAAGAAGATAACATCGCTGACACCAAATAGTTATAGAAAGAATTTATACAGTATTAAAGAGACTAACTAATTTATAATTAAGCGTAAAAAGCAATCAATAATATCAATTGATTTTTATTAAATAGAGAGAGAAAGAAGAAAATAACGTTATTTTCTTTAGGGATTTTTACGCCTTAATTTTGCCATTAATAGACAAATAACAGCATGATTGTGCTGTATGGGAGTATTTTATGAGTCATAAGTTAAAAGTGGTTACCATTGGTGGAGGAAGTAGTTATACACCTGAATTATTAGAAGGATTTATTAAACGTTATCATGAATTGCCGATCACGGAATTATGGTTGGTTGATGTTGAAGAAGGCAAAGAAAAACTGGATATTATTTTTGCGCTTTGCCAGCGTATGATAAAAAAAGCGGGTATCCCTTTAACCATTTATAAAACACTTGATCGTCGTGAGGCATTAAAAGAGGCTGATTTCGTCACTACACAGTTGCGAGTTGGTCAATTAAAAGCAAGAGAATTGGATGAAGCCATTCCGTTAAGCCATGGTTATTTAGGCCAAGAGACCAATGGTGCCGGTGGGCTATTTAAAGGATTACGTACTATTCCGGTTATTTTTGACATTATTAAAGATGTTGAAGAAATTTGCCCTAATGCGTGGATCATAAACTTTACTAACCCTGCAGGTATGGTGACGGAAGCGGTTTATCGCCATACCAATTTTAAGAAATTTATTGGTGTTTGTAATATTCCTATCGGTATGAAAATGTTTATTACTGATGTGCTTAAGCTAACGGAGCAAGATACGCTTTCTATTGATCTGTTTGGCTTAAATCATATGGTGTTTATTAAAGATGTAATTGTTAACGGTCAATCTCGTTTCCCTGAATTATTAGAAGGAGTTGCTTCGGGGACGTTAACCGCAGGATCGGTGAAAAATATTTTTGATTTACCTTTTAGTGAGGGGTTAATTCGTTCTCTTAATCTGTTGCCATGCTCTTATTTACTTTACTACTTTAAACAAAAAGAGATGTTAGCCATTGAAATGGGGGAATACTATAAAGGTGGCGCTAGGGCTAAGGTTGTTCAGCAAGTCGAAAAACAACTGTTTGAATTGTATAAAGATCCACATTTAAATATTAAACCTAAAGAGTTGGAATTACGTGGAGGGGCTTATTATTCTGATGCTGCTTGTGAAGTGATTAATGCGATTTATAACGATAAACAGGCGGAACATTACGTCAATATTCCTCATCATGGTCATATTGATAATATCCCTGCAGACTGGGCAATTGAAGTGACGGCTATTTTAGGTAAAGACGGAGCCAAACCACATCCACGTTTAACCCATTTTGATGAAAAAGTGCTGGGGCTTATTCATACTATCAAAGGGTTTGAGATCGCAGCCAGTCAAGCGGCTATTAGTGGTGAGTTTAATGATGCATTACTTGCGATGAATTTAACGCCGCTGGTACTTTCCGATAAAGATGCTGAAGTACTGACTCGTGAGCTGTTATTAGCACACAAAGCGCACTTACCTAATTTTGCTCATGCGATTGCACAATTAGCAGCATCAAACTAAGTGATTTAGACTCAATAAATCATAAAAAGGAGACAGAATGGCACATTTGTTAATTGTCAATGCCGATGATTTTGGGCTGAGTAGAGGGCAAAATTATGGCATTGTTGAATGTCATCGTCATGGCATAGTGACATCAACGACAGCGTTGGTGAATGCTGAAGGTATTGAGCATGCTGCACAATTATGCAAGGAGCTACCTCATCTTGGTGTCGGGCTTCATTTTACATTGACTATGGGACAGCCGCTGTCTCCTATCCCTTCTTTAACGCGTAATGGGGTGTTAGGTAAATGGCTATGGCAAATGGCAGAGCAAGAGCAGTTACCTTTAGATGAGATACGAGTGGAGCTTAATGCACAATATCAGCGCTTTGTTGAGTTGTTTGGTTGTCCCCCCGACCATATAGACAGCCATCATCACGTGCATATGTTTAAACAAATTTTCCCCATCGTGGCAGAGTTTGCACAACAAAAAGCATTACCGATACGTGTTGATAGACTGTTGGCACAAAAAGAAAGTCTTAATACTCAAGGGGTTATTAGTAGTGATGGTTTTGATAGTCAATTCTATGGTGATGAAATCAGCCAAGCCTTGTTTTTAAAGACACTGGATGACGCTAAAGCACGTGGTGAACAATCACTTGAAGTGATGACACATCCTGCTTTTATTGATAATCCTTTACGTGCGAGTGGTTACTGTTTCCAACGTTTAACGGAATTAGAGGTGTTGACGCAATCATCGTTAAAACAAGCGATTGCTGAGCGTGGATATCAATTAGGTACTTATCAAGATTTAATTTAATAATATTATCTCGTATTTTAAAAATATCCCAGAGTGTGTCTGTGAAATAATTTGCCTCTGTTATTGATAATGACAGAGGCTTTTTTTATAATTTAATTAAATCAATAATTAGAAGCTATAACCAATATTTGCAATAAAGCCATCAATAATTAATTTATTATCACTTAATTTATTCATTTTATAACGGCTGTTTTCATAGCCAACGGAAACAGAAAGCATATCGATAGGGTTAATGGTAACACCGGCTCCCCAGCTAAAAGCATTTTTCTTGATTATACTTTCAGGTACTTGTCTAGTATCTAAACCTTTAAATTCGATTTGAGCCATACCTGCCACACCATATACACTAATATAGTCATTGAGGCGTAGGGTTGGCCCCGCCATCACTGAATAATAGCGGGCATCAACATCTTTTATTAATTGTTTTAAAGGCTTATTTAAATCATATTCATTTTGCGCATAGGTAGCAATTGCCATAATACCTAGCTGTTGATTGAATTCTTGACGTATAGAGAGATTACCACCGCGCATAATGCCTGATTGGCCGGCAATTTTTATTTGTGCATAACCTGCAGAAATTGTTGTTTTATCTAATGAGGTATTTTCATGTGCTTGAACGGTAGAAATAGAAAATATTCCACTGATAAATAATGCTGATAATAGTTGTTTTTTCATTTTTAATATCCCATTTGCTTACTATTTAGAATGGTGAATTATAGTAATGACAATTGTTTAAATTGGAATAAAAAAAGATAAATGAGATAAAATAGGTTTTTTTTATATAAAAATAATAATTTATTGGCGTGTTTGTTTTTATAAATAAATAGCGTTTATATCAATATAAAACGCTATTTTTTATTTTATTTAATACCTAAGTTATTTATTTGTTGTTAGGTTATCTTGCTTATTAGTCGTATTAGTCGTATTAGTCGTATTAGTTGTAGCTGTCATCGTTGAGGTAGAGTGAGTTGCGACAGCGGTCGCTGAAGTATTATTGATAGAAGGCGTTGTATTGATATCAAAACATCCTCTTAACCATGAGACTAAGGCAATTAAAACCAATAATAATACCAGTAACCAACGTAACCAACGGTGGCGAGTTTTTGGTGATATTTTTGCAAGCGCCGCTCCGGCAGCCGCTGCACTAGAGCCAGCAGTGACTTGTGCAACAGTCGGCGCTAAAGGTGTGGTACGAGGCCACCAAGTAATAATGGGTTTTCCATTAATGATATAGATGCTCTCTGCATCGGGTAGGGTTGAGGCGGTATCAAGCAGATGGCGCTCTTCATCGGTAATGCGTTGCTGTGAAGCAAGTAATGCCGTTTGCTCTTTAAGATTTTTTAAATCATCATCGAGAGCATCTCTTATCTCTTGGCGTTGTTGCTCTGACAATGCATTTAATGCCACTGGCTGACCGGATAATTCACCATACCATTCAATAGTATCTTCTGCGGTTTTTTGCGGGGTTGCAAACAAGGTGTGATATTTAGCAGGAAAGTGTTGTATCAGTAACTGTATTAATTGCTGTTGATGAGCTAAGGCAAAATCAGCACGAGTGGTATTGGTTGTTAATCGTGAAATGAGATCCATATGAGAGTGCCTTTATTGATAGCGAAAAGAAAATTATCAATCAACATGACTATCTAATCACTATAGCGCTTTTGTGTGCAAGAAGAAATCAAGGCCGCTATTTTTTATCCTTAATAAGAACACTATTTGGGCGACGTAATAGCGGTTATTAAGCTATCTGCGCAAATTGTTTCTAGATCTTCTCTATCGTCAGTATTAGCCTAAATTCTGTTTGCTTGGTATCCATTTTACACCTTACGATAACGCGTTTCGGTAAAAATCGATGTGAGTCAACGAAAGCCAGCTTGCCTTTGGAGAGCTAAAAATCATTGATATAGCACATGGAGGATCTCGAAACTAAAAGGTAAGGTGGCTGACGAAGACACACAATCCCCTTCTTTTTCTCGTTTAGGGAATTTTTACCTCTCTTATGTTGATACAACAGCAGGTTTTTGATGACAAATAAAATCGATAATAACCAATTACTTCATGATGTGACCCGTTACTGGAATATCCGCGCTGAAAGCTATAGTGCTGCCAACCAGCAAGAGTTATTAAGTGAAAAACAACAAAAATGGCGTCAGTTATTGTTAAGCCATGTCAAAGAAGGGGAGACATTAAAGGTTCTTGATATCGGTACGGGGCCGGGATTCTTTGCTATTTTATTAGCGTTGTCGGGCCACCAAGTCACTGCAATTGACGCCACGCCTGGGATGTTGCTTGAGGCTAAAAATAACGCCAGCCAACATAATGTTTCTATTAACTTTGTTTGTGGTGATGTGCAAGATCTTCCCTTTGGCGATGAACAATTTGATTTGGTCGTCAGCCGTAATGTGACATGGAATTTAAAATCACCCTGTGAGGCTTATCAAGAGTGGTTTCGCGTATTAAAACCTGGGGGAAGCTTAATTAATTTTGATGCCAATTGGTATTTACATCTGTTTGATGATGAATATTGGCAAGGTTTTCTTGCTGATAGAGAGCGAGCGGCGCAAAAGCAAGTTGCTGATCACTATGTTAATACTGATACAAAAGAGATGGAAAGAATTGCTCGCCAATTACCATTAAGCCAAGTTAAGCGTCCACAGTGGGATATTAATACACTACTAGATATCGGTTTTATTCGTTATAGCGTGGATATTCGTATTGGTGATCACGTTTGGGATGAAGAAGAAAAAATTAATTACGGCTCAACCCCTATGTTTATGATCCATGCTCAGAAAAATAATCGATGAGAATGATAAAAGGAAAATAATGTGAAACCTCTATTTACAGTTATTCCTACACTATTATTAACATTGGCGTGCGTATTTCCTGCTTTTGCCAATCAAAGTAATAATATATTGGATTATGCCAGTACAAAAGATATCCGTGATATTAACCCCCATCTTTATTCCGGTGAAATGGCCGCACAAAACATGGTATTTGAACCTTTGGTTTTAAATACCGATAAGGGGGTTGCACCTTATTTAGCACAACGCTGGGAAATTTCTCCTGATGGTAAAAGTTATACCTTTTTCTTGCGCCAAGACGTTACATTTAGTGATGGCGAACCTTTTAATGCGCAAGCGGTAAAACTTAATATTGAGGCTGTATTAGATAATTATCAGCGTCATGCATGGCTAGAATTGGTCCGTCAAATCGACAGTGTTGAGGTTATCGATCAGTATACTGTTAAGCTAAATTTAAAAAATCCCTATTATCCAACCTTAACTGAACTTGGCTTAACTCGCCCATTTCGTTTTATTTCACCTAAATCATTTATTAACGGTAAAACTAAAACAGGGGTGAGTCATTATATTGGTACGGGGCCTTGGGTACTCACGGAACATAAGAAAGATCAATATGCTGAATTTAAGGTTAACCCTCATTATTGGGGGCAAAAACCAGCATTAACTGGGGTGATGTGGCGAGTGATCCCCGATAGACAAACAATGCTATTATCCTTACAAAAAGGAGATATTCAGCTAATTTTTGGTGCAGATGGCGACATGTTAGATATGGACTCTTTTGACGCATTAATGGCATCTGATAAATTTAAAACACAAATGAGTGCACCTATTGCTTCTCGTGCTATTGTGCTCAACAGTAGTCGCCCTATTACTTCAAGCCAAAAAGTACGCCAAGCATTAGAGTATGCCGTTGATAAAGAAGGGATTGCTCAAGGTATTTTAGCGGGAAGTGAAAAAGTCGCTGATACATTAATGGCAAGAAGTGTACCTTATTGCGATTTTGATTCACCAACTTATATTTATCAACCGGAAAAAGCTGCCTCGTTATTAGAAGAGGAAGGCTGGCTATTACCTGCGGGTAAAACAGTGCGTGAAAAACAGGGAAAACCGTTGCAGTTATTGCTCTCTTATAATGTGAATAATGCGGTTGAAAAAGAGATAGCCGAACTATTGCAAGATGATTTTAAGAAAATTGGCGTTGCACTGACGGTATTAGGGGAAGAGAAACAGGCCTTTTTAGATAGACAGAAAAGTGGTGATTTCGATTTACAGTATTCTCTTTCGTGGGGAACACCTTACGATCCTGCCTCTTTTGTCTCATCCTTTAGAATTCCAGCTCATGCTGATTACCAGGGACAGAAAGGGTTAGCCAATAAAGCACAATTAGATGCGATGATTGGCGAGTTGTTGATTACGCCAGATGAACATCGCCGTCAGGCATTATATCAACGCTTATTTACCTCATTAGCGGAGCAAGCCGTCTATATACCATTAACCTATTCGCGTACTAAAGCGATTTACCGTAGTGAATTGGAAAACGTTGGTTTTAATCCATCTCAATATGAAATACCTTTTGAAAAGATGCGTTTTAAAGCCGAATAACCGATTAATTTAAGAGGTTACTTCAATATGGCACTGATCCGGTGCCATATTGGTTAAAGCAGATGTTACGTTATCTATGTTGGCGCCTATTGGCGATATTGCCACTAGTGTTGATTATTTCGTTTATTGCCTTTGTTTTGCTGAATTTAGCACCGTCTGATCCGGCAGAAGTGGCTTTGCGTGTTAACGAAATTGTACCGACGCCCGAAGCGATTGAAGGTATGCGCCGTGAGCTTGGTTTAGATAAGCCTTTTTTCACACGCTACTTTTTATGGCTTTTAGCGGGATTTCAACTGGATTTTGGCACCTCTTTTTTGACCCGAAAACCGGTGATACAAGAGATGTTAACTGCTCTCCCCCCCACGCTTTGGTTAGCGGCTACCGCATTATTATTTACGCTTATTATCGCGTTGCCTTTAGCCTTATGGTGTGTGGCAAAACCACATAGCTTGATAGACAAAAGTATTCGGCTGATTGTTTTTGTGTTAACCGCAATTCCTAATTATTGGTTAGGGTTGTTGTTAATTTGGGCGGTGGCGGTTCATTTAGATTGGTTACCTGTCAGTGGTATGTTGACACCACAATCGGTCATTTTACCGGCATTTGCACTCTCTTTAGGTTATATCGGCACTTATTTACGTTTGTTACGGGGCGCAATGCTTAATCAATGGCATCAGCCTTATGTATTTTATGCCCGAACAAGAGGATTACCTGATAAGCTGATTTTGCGTCGCCATATATTACGTAATTCACTCGCTTCTGCGCTGACGGCGCTAGGAATGAGTATTCCGAAACTTATCGCGGGCACGGTCGTGATCGAGAATATTTTTGCATGGCCTGGGGTGGGGCGACTGTGTATTAGTGCCATATTTGGACGCGATTATCCGATGATACAAGCTTATATTTTAATGATGTCATTGTTATTTCTCTTTTTTAACTTTCTGATAGATATCATTCAGATGAAAGTCGATCCTCGTCTAAGGCGGTAACAATGTGGCGGTTATTCTGGCAACGACTTGCGCAAGATAAAAGTGCACAACTTTGTTTATTGGTGATAGTGATGATTACCATCGCCGGAATAGGCGCACCTTGGTTTGCACCTCATGATCCCACTTTAACATCGATACGCTTAAAATTTCAGCCAATCAGCTTTCACTATCCACTGGGTACAGATAATTTAGGGCGTTGTGTGTTTTCACGTTTACTCTTTGGTATTCGAACCACCGTTTTTTATGCCATATATGCGATGGGTATAACACTGCTGATCGGTTGGCTAATGGGGATGTTGGCGGGCTATTTTCACGGTAAAACGGATACAGTGATTATGCGTTTATGTGATGTGGTATTGTCATTTCCTGCGGAAATTATGATCTTAGCCTTAGTGGGCATAATGGGGCCTGGAATAGGTAACATCTTGATTGCGGTGATCTTGGTTAAATGGGCTTGGTACGCCAGAATGATACGAGGCATTGTTCGACAATATTCACATCGTCACTATATTGCTTATGCTCAAGTGATTGGCGCACCACCAACACATATTTTACGACGCCATTTATTACCCGTGACATTAGCTGAAACTATCGTTTTAGCCTCAAGTGATATTGGTAGTGTTATTTTAATGATCTCTGCTCTTTCATTTCTGGGGTTAGGGGTACAGCCACCCACCCCAGAATGGGGTAATATGCTGAGTGAAGCAAAAAATGTCATGGTATTACATCCCGAACAAATGCTACCTGCGGGGATAGCGATTACGGTTGTTGTTACTGCATTTAACTTTTGGGGCGATTTTTTACGCGATGTGTTCGACCCCGATAATCGTCAATCAGTCGGGGATAAATATGAACAATTTACTGACGCTTAATCAAGTCTCAATCTATGATCCTCACAGCGAAAAAAAGCGGGTAGATAATCTCTCCTTTAGCCTTAAACAGGGGCGAACGTTAGCTATTGTCGGTGAGAGTGGTAGTGGTAAAAGCTTAATCAGTAAAGCCATTATTGGCTTACTTCCAAGTACACTTGCACTATCGGGAGAAATTTTTTTTGATGAAAAGCCCCTTCATTTATATTCAGAGCAACAACGGCGTGCCCTATTAGGGACATCGCTAGGTATGATTGTGCAAAACGGCATGAGTGCTTTTGATCCGTTGATAAAAATAGGCAAGCAAGTTAGCCAAACTTTAATTTACCATTTTTCTTATACTAAATTACAAGCATTCAATGCCACTAAACAAGCATTGGATGAGGTGTTTGAGCATCAATCTTTAATGATTATGCAGGCATTTCCTCACCAATTAAGTGGGGGGCAATTACAACGTGTGATGATTGCCATGGCTTTGGCGTTATCACCAAGGTTATTAATTGCTGATGAACCTACTACCGCATTAGACGCTCCCTTGCGCAGAGAAATATTACAGCTATTGCAACGTATCACGATATCTAAAAACACCACCTTAATTTTTATCTCCCATGATCTAGGATTAGTCAGTCAGATTGCTGATGATATTTTAGTGATGAAAGAGGGAAAATTAATCGAGTTTGGTGACAAAAACAGCGTATTAGATACACCTAAGCAAGCCTATACCCGTTATTTAATTGAGGCTAGAGCTAAGCTTTCCCAACGTTTTGCACAGGTGCTTTATGCTCGGTGATCAGCATGAAACGGCGATAAACAACAAGAGGATCGAATGCTATTACGAGTAGACAACGTCAGTAAATATTATTATCAAAAAGGGGCGCGCTTTTTTAAAGAAAAAGTGACTATTCTCGATGCGCTCTCTTTTAATATACAAAAGGGTGAAGCTTTCGGGTTAGTTGGAGAAAGTGGCAGTGGAAAAAGTACCCTTGCACGGTTAATCAGTGGCTTAGAATTACCTGATCAAGGGGCTATTTATTTAAATGATAAGCCAGTGACGAAACGATGTTATCGACAAGGTGTAATAAGTATTGTGTTTCAGGATCATATCGCTTCAGTCAATCCGACTTTTACAGTGGGTGAAATGATTGCTGAACCTATTAAACTGATTAATCCGACTCTCCGTCATAACGAGTTAGAAACAATTATTTTTTCTTTTTTAGAGAAGGTGCAATTACCTAAAAGTTGTTATCAGCGTTATATTTTTGAATTGTCTGGTGGGCAAGCTCAACGAGTTTGCTTATGTCGTGCGTTAGCATCTTACCCACAACTAATTATTTTAGATGAGGCAATAAGCTCTCTCGATATACCTACACAAGTTGAAATATTGGATTTATTAAAATTATTAAAAGAGGAACTCCAATTATCCTATCTTTTTATTAGTCATGATATTCAAACAGTGACTTATTTTTGCGATAAAGTCATGTTTATTTTACAAGGTCAACAAATTGAATTATGCGAGATAAATAAATTAAGTACTGTTACTCATCCTTATGCTAAAAAATTAATTCAATCTGTTATTTAATCAACAAGCAATAATGTATTATCGCATCATTGCTTGCTGTATTTACTCTATTTAGAGATTATTCATTAAATGCGTTTGAATAGCGTTGGCATCATTTGCAGCATTAAAATCAATACCAAAATTCAGTGTCCCATCTTTAAGTTCAATACTACGAGGTGACGCTTTAGAGCAGGTAATATTCTGTATTTTCTCTTTTACGGTTTCTTGTGCTATTTTCGAGCTTTCACAGGTATTAATGACACCTTTTAACCCTTCACTGCAATAACCATCAATACCTGTTGTTTTTAGATCCTCAACAGTAAATGCCGACCAATCAAACGCAACTTTTATATTAGCATCACAGCTTTTATTTAAGTCAACAACACGAGATTGAATATTTTCTTCAAATTTCTGTTGTAATTCTCTTTCTGCCAGTGTGGCTGAAAAAGCCGAAGAAGTGATAAGAAGTAAAGAAAGACTGATAGCAATATTTTTCAACATAATTTAATACTCCAAAAGTGAATATATAACTAAAGATTAGTCTATTAAAAATAAAATGATTGAATATGATAAAAATAGAAAAATGGTTATTTTTAACATATTACTCTTTTTAAAAATAAATTTTACTATTAGTTAGGTATATTTTAATAACATCCTATATTGATAGTGATATTAATATGTTAACCACGGTTTTTATTCTCATTGATAGCTAAATGTTCGTTTGTTTTATAACGAACATAATCGTTTCAGTTCGCTATTAAAATGGTGAACAAAGTGAAATAAATAAATTTCTTTCTAAATCAATGTATTAAATTATTGATGTAGATCTGCATCACAAACCAATCCTATTGTGATTGTTTTTTCTCCATGCTCGAATTAACTTGCTAACTCGAAGTAGCAAAAATTAGCATAGCGTTAGCAAATGATGAGGGTTCGCATGGAACAACAATATTTTATTGGCGTTGATGTTGGCTCAGCCAGTGTCCGTGCAGCAGTATTTGATAGCTTTGGAAAGCGTCTGGGCTTTTCAGTGCGTCCAATTGCACAATTTCGCCCGAAAACGGATTTTGTCGAGCAATCTTCCGCTGATATTTGGCAACAAGTATGCACCACTGTAAAAGAGTCGGTGAAATTATCAGCCATCGATCCTCTCCATGTGAAGTCTATTGGTTTTGATGCCACCTGCTCTTTAGTGGCCGTTGGTAAAGAAGGGCAAGCACTTTCGGTTTCACCCAGTAATAAACCTGAGCAGGATATTATTATGTGGATGGATCACCGGGCAGTACAAGAAACAGTGACCATTAATCTGACTAACGATCCCGTTTTGCGGTATGTCGGGGGCGAAGTGAGCATTGAAATGGAATTGCCTAAAATTCTATGGTTAAAAAATCACTATCCGGAGCGTTATAAACATGTCTGGCGATTCTTTGACTTAGCTGATTTTTTAGTGTGGAAAGCAACCACTGCTGATGTTGCCAGTATCTGTACATTAACGTGTAAATGGAACTATTTGGCACACCAAGGGCATTTTAGTGAAAGCTTGTTAGCTGATGTAGGTTTGGATGAATTATTAGAAAAAGTACCACAAACCATTTTGGCTTTAGGTGAATCGGCCGGATGTTTAACGACCTCTGTGGCTGAGGCTTTTGGATTACATACTGGCGTCATAGTTGCTAGTGGCATTATTGATGCTCATGCGGGTGGGTTGGCGTTAACCGCATCACAACCTGAGGGAAGTTTGGCCATCATCAGTGGTACATCTAACTGCCATATGATTGTCAGCCAATACCCGATTATGGTGCCTGGGGTGTGGGGGCCTTACTTTGGCGCAATGTTACCAGAGTTATGGCTAAACGAAGGGGGGCAAAGTGCTGCCGGTGCGCTCGTTGAATGGTCTATCCGCCGCCATGAGTCATGGGCTGAGTTAGAACAAGAAGCGAAAGAAAAAGGTGTTAGTTACTATACCTTATTAAACCAAGCTGTCGCTGAATTGGAAGAAAATGAACCTTATCCAACAGCACAATTTCATGTTTTAGCTGACCATCATGGCAATCGCTCTCCACGTGCTAATCCTGCCGCCAAAGGAATGGTCAGTGGATTAACCCTTGAAAGTGGTCGGGTTGCCTTGGCTCGTTATTATCTTGCGACATTGCAGTCTATTGCCTATGGCACTCGCCATATTATTGACACCCTTGAAGATGCAGGGCACCAAATTAATCGCCTTGTTATGTGTGGGGGAGCGACCAAAAATCCACTGTGGTTACGTGAATATGCCAATGCAACAGGTCGTGAGATCCATTTAGCGCAAGAAGAAGATGCGGTGAATCTAGGAGCTGCTTTATTAGGCGCCGTGGCATGTAAAGCCTTTGATAATTTTTCTCAAGCAGCAAATACCATGGTACGAGAAGGCGGCGTTATTACACCCGATAGTGACACCTTTGCTTTCCATCAAGCGAAATACCAAGTTTATTTACAGATGTATCAAGATCAGCAGCGCTATAACGACATGATGGCAGATTGCTGACCATAAATTTTTCCGATTATGAATCGAGTTTACCTTACCAGGGATATCTTATGTTGAACTTAAATCTACCAAAATTACCGGACGTTATCAGTGCAGAAGCTAATGAGATCCTGATGGTCACTAACGCAGACTTACGTGAGCCTGCAAACGTAACATGCTGGCCTGTGCAGAAAAAATTTGAAGATAAGCTAGCCGCTGCATTAAAAGCACAAGGTTACACCATGAAACGTGCACATAAAATTGATGAAGCACGAGGCCATGGTTTTATCAGTAGTCAGCGTGAAGGTTGCGATATGTTTGCGGCTATCGATCCTGATGCACCCGTTATTGTGCTATTAACCGCATGGCAATACTCACACCATATTGCCTCTTCATTAGCGCATCATCGCGGGCCAATTCTGTTGCTGGCTAATTTTGATGGTACATGGCCGGGGCTAGTTGGCATGTTGTGTTTAGCGGGGACGTTAACCAGTTTAGGTAAAAATTATTCACGCTTATGGTCAGAAAATTTTGACGATACATTTTTTATTGATGGCTTAGCAACATGGTTGAAATATGGTTATGTAAATCATCAGCTTAGCTATCTTAAAGAAGTTGCGCCAACACACAGGGTAATGGCGACAGAAGCTGGCGAAGTGGGTCGAAAAGTCGGCGAATATATAATTAAAAATAAAGAAATAATAGGTTTGTTCGATACATTCTGTATGGGAATGATTAATGGGGTCTTCCCACAACAGGCAATGATCGATATTGGTATGCCCATTGAATCACTCTCTCAATCTGCATTATTGGTCGAAATGGCAAAAGTACCTGATGCATTAAGAGAAGAGTGTGTGCAATGGTACGAAAATAATGGCATGACGTTTAAGTTTGGTACAGATGATAAAACTGAACTGACTCGTGAACAGGTGAAAGAGCAGTGTGCCATGATGATTGCAATGGCGCGTTTCGTTAAACGCTTTGGCTTAACCGCTGTAGGCGTGCAATATCAGCAAGGATTAAAAGATTGTTGTCCTGCCTCTGATTTTGCCGAAGGTGCAATTGGGTCAACGGCACGCTTCCCGTTACCGGATGAAAATGGCGACATTATCAGCCCTAACACACCGATCCCTTGTATCAACGAAGTCGATATGGGTACAGCTATTCCACAAACGATGTTATGGCGTTTATTAACCTCGTTAGGCTTGCCTGCAGAAACAACATTACACGATATTCGTTGGGGGAGTGAGTATCAGGGAACCTTCTACTGGGATATGGAAATTTCCGGCTCTGTGCCTTTTGAACACCTTAAAGGTGGGATCAAAGGCGCAACAGGTTACCGTCAGCCAGCTATGTTTTTCCCTAAAGGGGGATCAACTATAGCGGGTCAAGGTAAAGCAGGGCGTTTGTTATGGGCACGTGCACACTATCAAGGTACAGATGTGATTATGCATATTGGTACAGGTATGGCGGTGGAATTACCGGAGGCAGAGTTTGAACGTCGCCGTCGAGCCACTAACTACGAATGGCCATTACTCAACTGTACTTTAGATGGTGTAACTCGTGATGATCTTATGGCGGGACATCAAAGTAACCATATTACAGTGGCTTATGTTGATGACGATAAATTGGCGTTTGTGCTACAAGCCTTTGTTGCTCAAGCACTGACTCAAGGTATTCAAGTGAAAGTGGCAGGTGATGCCATTAACTTACTGTAAGGAACTTATAATGAGTCAGCAAAAATACGTTGGTGTTTGGCCTGTGATGCTCACTCCTTTTGATACTAAAGGAGAGATTGATTGGGCGTCATTAGAGCGCCTTGTCGATTGGTATATCGATGCGGGCGTACATGGGTTATTTGCCGCCTGCCAATCAAGCGAAATGTTTTATTTGAGTGATGAAGAAACACAAGCACTCACCCGTTTTATCGTTGAAAAAGCAGATGGAAGAGTACCTGTTGTTGCTTCTGGCCATACGGCAACGGCCTTAAGCCAGCAAAAAGAACAACTGCAGGCAATGGCGAGTACCGGCGTTGATGGTGTTATTATGATCAGTAATCGCTTAGCGCAAGTGGGCGAGTCTGATGATAAGGCGCTGGAAACGCTACAATCCTTAACCCATGCTGTACCTAAAGAGATTGATTTGGGTATTTATGAATGCCCTTATCCTTACAAACGCTTGTTATCTGAAGAGATAGTAGAGTGGTGCGCACAAAGTAATCGCTTTACCTTTATTAAAGATACTTGCTGTTCTCTTCCTCTCATAGAACGTCGCTTAGCATTATCAAAAGGAAGTCGTTTGCATCTAGCCAATGCTAATAGTCAAACCTTATTAGCGTCATTCCAAGCAGGATGCCAAGCATATAGTGGTGTTATGGCTAACTTCCACCCCGAACTTTATGTCTGGCTGTATGAAAATTGGCAGGATAAACCAGAGCAAGCTGCGCTATTAGCTGATTATTTATCAACAGCTGCGATGACTGAAACGCTGGATTATCCTGCCTGCGCTAAATATCATCAGCGCCTGATCGGCAATTTCGCGACACTGGTTTGCCGCTCTCGTAATAGTAGTCAGTTTGAAAACTCATTTTTCCCTTCTGCTGTTAATAGCATGACGGCATTGGGTGAAAATATGAAGAAGTGGCTTTCGTTAAATTAATTTAGGACACAGGAGTAGGAATATGCCTTTCGTGATGAAGGAAACCCAGTTTGTGCTGGATAATGCACATTCACTTTTTAATCACTGCCATGCTTCAACGATTGTGCGTGTGCCTAACTCTGAGCGTTTATTAACCGCTTTTTTTGCTGGCGATAAAGAAGGTAGCGGTAATACCGCTATCTGGTTGGCGATAAAAGAGGGAAATGATTGGCAACCCGCTCAACCTGTGGTTAAAAATCCAGGTGTTGCGCACTGGAATCCAGTTTTACATGTTGACCCATCAACAGGTAATATCTGGCTGTTTTATAAAACGGGTCCTGATGTACATAGTTGGACGACCCAATATGTTATCTCGAAGGATGGCGGAAATAGCTGGAGTTTACCAAGTGAATTGGTTTCGGGTGATGTAACACCTAGAGGTCCTGTGAAAAACAAAGTATTAGTGATGTCAAACGGCGAGTGGTTAGCACCGGGATCGGTGGAGGATGATCGATACTGGGATGCGTTTGTCGATATTTCTAGCGACAATGGTCAACACTGGCAGCGAGTGGATATTCCGATTGCCCATCATCAAGGAGGGCAAGCGGAGCATGAAATCTGGCAAGGGCTAAAGGACGATGCCTTGTGGGAGACTGATCTACAACGTGTTTTTC
The DNA here is from genome assembly GCF_963896075.1 of Proteus sp. G4415. Taxonomy (NCBI): domain Bacteria; kingdom Pseudomonadati; phylum Pseudomonadota; class Gammaproteobacteria; order Enterobacterales; family Morganellaceae; genus Proteus; species Proteus sp. G4415. The sequence goes on along the minus strand of NZ_CAWQOK010000147.1, from coordinate 21,897 downwards.
AATGGGATGGCGTGATACAACCAACACTATGGGGATCTCAGCCTGGACATGTGCATGCCATGATGCGCAGTACGCGCGGTAAAATTTATCGTAGCGATTCAACGGATTATGGGCGCAGTTGGTGTCCGGCTTATGCAACAACCTTACCAAATAATAATAGCGGCATTGATGTCGTCTCCTTCGCAGATGGTCTGTTGGCATTGGTATATAACCCGAATTCAGGCAACTGGAGTCGTCGTTATCCTATCTCTGTCAGTCTTTCATCCGATAATGGCAGTACTTGGTCTGAACCATTCGATTTACTCGATGGGGAAGGCGAATTTTCATATCCGGCTATTATTGCTGAAAACAATACCCTACATGTGACTTTTACTTGGAACAGAAAAAACATTGTTTATCAGCAGTTAATAGCTACTCAATAAAAATGTGGAGAAAGGGTTTTATGAAAAAGAGTCTACTCGCAGCGTTGGCGCTTACGATGACATTGGGCATGGGGAATGCTGTAGCCCAACAGTTAACGTATCCTACTAAAAATATTGATGTGGTTATCCCAAAAAACCCGGGGGGAGGTACTGATACTTCTGCACGGACTATCATTGAATTTGCTAAAGATGTGATGCCAGCAGGGCGTATCTTTGTACCGGTTAATAAACCCGCAGGTAATGGTTTAACTGGGTTAATTGAAGTGGCAAATGCGCGTCCTGATGGCACTAAATTAGTCATGACGACGGTTGAATTAGCGATGTTCCCACATCAAGGTAAGTCACCCGTGACCTATAAAGACTTTACCCCGATTGCGACAACGATTGCTGATCCGGTTGTGCTCGTGGTGAATGCTAATTCGCCTTATAAAACATTGGAAGAATTTATTGCCGGGGCAAAAGCGAACCCCGGTAAATTAAAGATTGGTAACTCAGGTATGGGGGCTATTTATCACCTCGCGGGGGTGAATATCGAACGTACTACGGGAACTAAGTTTAATCATATTCCTTATAACGAAGGTACAGGCCCCTCTATTGCGGCATTAGTGGGCGATCATATCGATGGCGTATTAACCACACCCGGTGCGGTTAAATCACAAGTTGATGCGGGTATTTTGCGCATTCTCGGTGTGATGGATGAACGTCGCTTCCCACTTATTCCGGATGTTCCAACCTTTAAAGAAGCCTTAAATCTCGATACCAACGTGAAAATGCGCGCATGGGCTGTATTAGCCACAACAGCAGGTGTGCCTGATAACGTTAAAAATGAGTTAGTGGGGGCATTTTCAGAAGTGGTGCAAAAACCAGAATATCAAGAAGCATTGAAAAAACAAGGTATTATGCCAGTATTTATCGTCGGTGACGATGCGTATCAAATGATGAAAGAAGATCATGAGATGTATGCTGAATTAATCTCAGCCACCCTAAAAAAATAACCTTTCTATAATAAACCACCCTATCCGCAAGTCGGATAGGGTCGGGGAGATCCCGACATGACTAAAATCAATACAATCATCGGTGCGATTTCAGTAGCTTTTGGGCTACTTATTATCTATCTCTCCCGTGATATGAGTATGTTTGATGAATATGGTGTACCTGGGGAGCGTTTTTGGCCTTACGGTTTAGCCATCTTATTTATTTTACTGGGGATTTTTCAATGGATAGGTGTCGTGGTTGATAAAATTAAACATGTACACCAGTCCGTAGATTTAAGTTCGACCGCAGTTAAGCGTGCTTATGGCTTAGGCATTTTTATGCTGCTATATGCAACAGGTTTATATCTATTTGGCTTTATTGTTCCATCATTGCTTCTTATCCCAATCATTATGTGGTTGATGAATGAGAGGAAACCTATTGCCATGGTGGTGATCCCGATTGTGATTGTAGCCGCGGTTTATGTTTTCTTTGACATTATTTTTAATTCACCTCTGCCAACCTCTGTCTTTTTTGAGTAAGCGGTAAAGGAGCCTTGGTATGGAAATTTTAGATGCTTTAATGGTCGTTTTTAGTTTAGAAACGATAACAATGATCCTGTTAGGGGTTTTCGCGGGGATTATTATCGGCGCATTACCGGGTTTAACAGTGAATATGGGCATTGCACTGTTACTCCCACTGACTTACTCCTTTCAAGGAATGACGGGGATCTTATTATTATTGGGAATGTATTGTGGGGCTGTTTATGGTGGCTCCATTACCGCGATATTAATTAGTACACCGGGCACACCTGCATCTGCAGCCACCGTCTTAGATGGCTATCCGATGGCTAAAAAAGGTGAAGCAGGGCGAGCATTAGGCTTATCAACCATGGGGTCGATGTTTGGTGGTGTATTTAGTACTATCGCTTTAATTGTTATTGCTCCTCAATTGGCAAAAGTGGCGACGGGATTCTCTGCTGCTGAATATTTTGCTCTTGCGGTATTTGGCATAAGTATTATTACCAGTGTATCATCGCAATCGATTGTGAAAGGATTAATGGGGGGCGCGATTGGTCTTGCAATTGCCACTATCGGGCTTGATCCTATGACAGCTGGGCCACGTTTTACGTTTGATACCGTGTATCTTATGGGGGGCGTCTCGTTTATTCCAATCCTCGTGGGACTCTTTGCATTTTCTCAAGGCTTGATTAGCTTTGAAGAAGAGTATCGTGAGCGCAAGCAGAAGAAAAGCGAGAAAATTAATGCCCGTATTCATCGTGTATTACCTACGTGGCTCGATTTTAAACGTGTTTTACCTACCTATTTTCGTTCATCAGCGATAGGAACGGCTATTGGTGCTATTCCTGGGACTGGGGGAGATATTTCATCTTTTATCTCGTATAACGAAGCAAAACGTTGGTCAAAACACCCTGAAGAATTTGGAAAAGGATCACCCGAAGGGGTTTCAGCACCGGAAGCGGGGGCTAACTCGGTGACGGGTGGCACCATGGTACCTCTAATGACTTTAGGTATTCCCGGTGATGGCGCAACGGCGATTATTATGGGAGCTTTTATGGTGCAAGGATTAGCGCTAGGGCCACAGTTATTTACGGATAATCCCGTTGAAGTGAACAGTATTTTTATCGGCTTAATGATGGCGAATATTTTTCTCGGTATCTTAGGCTTCTTGTGTATGAAACTGTTTGTACGTGTGATGGATGTACCACGAAGAGTATTAGTACCCATTATCTTTGTGTTGTGTAGTGTGGGGGCTTATTCAGTTAACCATAGCATCATTGATGTTTTTGTGATGATGGGGGCAGGATTACTGGCTTATATTATGATTAAGCTCGATTTTTCGATGTCTCCGGTGGTGATAGGTATTATCCTTGGGCCGATGGCAGAATCTAACTTACGCCGTGCTTTAATGATGTCTCAAGGGGATTTATCGATTCTCTATACACGACCTATTACTGCGACATTCCTCGCTATTGCACTATTAACACTGCTGTTACCTATTGTCGGACCTGGGTTAAAATCAATGTGGAAAAAATGGCGTAGTCAATCTGCTTAATAAAGGTTAATCCGCCCTCATTGTTAGCAAAATGAGGGCAATATCAATGACGGAACATTAATGGCAAAAACAGTTGAACAAATTGCAAATGATCTGAATTTATCTATCACCACAGTACGATTAGTACTCAATGGTAAAGGTGATCAATATCGGATCAGTGCAAAAACCCAGAAAAAAATTGCTGATTATGTCGAAGTTTTTGGTTATACCGTTAACCATGCGGCAAGAAGCTTAAAACTCAATAAAACAGATACCTATGGTCTGGTTATTCCTCGGCTGTCCAACCCCTTCTTTGCTGCTTTAGCGGAAAAGTTAGAGATGCATTGTCACCAGATTGGTTGCCAGCTGATGATAAGTTGTACCTATGGTGATATTAAAAATGAAAATAAGCTCGTAAAGTCTATGGATGAGCGTAATGTTGATGGGATTTTTATTGTTTCAGCGAGTCGAAAAAATCAGCAACATCACGTTAAACATCGTCAAAAGCCTTTAGTTTTCTTAGATAGAGATTTTTCTGTTAGTAATGCAATTTGCGTGGCGTCTGATAACTGTGATAGTGGTGCACAATTAACGAAAGCGATGATACAGCAAGATGCGCCAATCCACTTTTTTGCCGGTGATGCTCTTCTTCCTACTATTGCAGCTCGTTTGCGCGGTTATGTTCAGGCGATCAAAGCCCATTATGGTGATGAAAGCCATGTAACCGTTTCCTATGCAGAACATAACACCACCAAAGATGGTGAACAGATGATGAAGCAATATCTTGAACAACATCGGCAGATCCCCAGTCATTTTATTGCCTCATCACTGCCCATTTTAGAAGGCGTATTAAGTGCTATTCGCCAAACAGAAGGTGTTATTCCCGCACATATCAATATAGGTACTTTTGATGATCACGTTATGTTAAGTTTTTTACCCAATAATGTCTGGTCAATGAAGCAAGATGAAACCTTATTGGTAGAAAAAGCCTTTGAAATCATGACTGCTAAGATAGCAGGTAACGTAGTGAAAGCACCTCCATTAATTAAAACACAACTTATCAAACGCTTAATTGCAGGAGCATGAGTCAAATATCGTGATTATTCGCCTCACTTTGTGAGTAGAATAAGCTTTCTATTCGCCTCATTGGGGGGATGTATGTGGTTAATGGCTACCCATTCTCTTCTGATATGATGAATGTTATATCATCAGATATGCGACTTTAATGTAGGCTATGTATGAAAAAAATATTTTCTTTTTTTTAAAAGACCTTAAACAATCTTTAATATTAAGCATTATTGCTATTTTTTTTGTCCTTTATAGTGTTTTGATTGTTCGGTTTTTTCCCTATTTCTATGGTCGAATACTATTAGTATCATTTGTGATTATTTGCTTAATATTTTCCTTTCTTCCTATAAAGAAAGAAGGAAAGAGAAAATAATTATTTAGTCAGCGCTAGTGATCAGAAAATAAAAGAGAACTTAATGTAAATTTCGTGATCGAGTCGTTTTGATAATCAGTACAATGTATTGAGCACCTTTGGCGCTGGTGGACGTAGTGTAAGATATATTTTGCAAGATTAAATTTTTTATTATTGCAGCGATAATGGCCATTTTAATTTATGCGCTTTATGATCATTCTTTTGTATGGCTTGTCACGGTGTCATATTCTATTAAATCCCTAATGAAAATAGGGGCTCTTGATTATCTCTGGTTAGAGGCTCATAATTTAAGCAGATAGCTCCATTTTATTAATATAAAAGGATATTAAAGAAAGATGAACGATGATGTTGACCGATGTCCTGAGTGTCAAGTAAGGGCATACTATACGGATGATTTTGTCCGTGTTTACCAAGCCTATTCTACTACTATCGCTCAGAGCGCAGTCGCAAATGGTACTTTTGTTTCTCCCCCTTTTAGTATGACCCGTATGACTTGGGTAAAACCCTCCTTTCTTTGGATGATGTATCGCTCAGGGTGGGGGCGCAAAGATCCCAATCAAGCGTCTATTTTGGCTGTTGATATTACCCATGAAGGCTTTCAACAGATGCTAACACAAGGTGTGGTCAGTCATTTCGATCCAGACCACTATGTGAGTGCCAAAGAATGGCAAGAAGCAACAGAAACCAGTGATATTCGTATTCAGTGGGATCCTGAACGAGATATTTATCTTAATCGCTTAAGTTATCGCACTATTCAAATAGGGTTACGTAATCAAGCAGTAGAAAAATATTGCAATGAGTGGATTGTTAATATTACCGATATTACTGATAAAGTGCGTAAAATAGATACTTGTATTACTAATGGCGATCTAGATACTGCATATAGCTTACTTCCTATCGAGCAACCTTATCATTTTGCAAAATAATCTCGCCTAGAAAAACCCCGCCAATAGACTATGGGCGGGGTGATAAGACTAAACCTTCGCAAGTTGTGGGCGAACACCTAATGTATGGCAAATGGCGTAGGTCAATTCAGAGCGGTTAAGAGTGTAAAAATGGAAATCTTTCACGCCCTCACGGCTTAAAATTTTCACCATATCAATAGCGATAGAAGCCCCAACCAGTGCGCGAGTTTCTGGATCGTTATCTAAGCCATCAAACATTTTATGCATCCAACCGGGGATCTTCACATTGGTTAATCCGGCAAAACGTTTTAACTGTTTAAAATTGGTGACAGGTAAAATACCTGGAACAATTTCTACATCAATACCCGTTGAAACACAGCGATCACGAAAGCGTAAGTAACTTTCTACATCAAAGAAAAATTGTGTAATGGCTCGATTAGCGCCGGCATCCACTTTCTTTTTTAAATTAATAAGATCAGCCTGTGCGCTTTTAGCTTCGGGATGCACTTCTGGATAAGCAGCAACCGAAATATCAAAATCTCCTACATCTTTCAGTAAATGAACCAGATCAACGGCATACATATCTGGCTTCTGGCTGTTATCAGGTAAATCTCCCCGTAGCGCCACAATATGACGAATGCCACTTTGCCAATAGTCTTGGGCAATATGCTGTAATTCTTCACGACAGGCATCAATGCAGGTTAAATGTGGTGCCGCCTCAAGGCCTGTACGCTCTTTTATATCTTTAATAATGGCATGTGTTCTATCTCGTTCACCTGAATTTGCACCATAAGTGACCGAAACAAAGCTAGGTTTTAAGGTATTTAGACGAGCCAGTGATTGCCAGAGTGTATTTTCCATCTCTTGTGTGCGAGGAGGAAAAAACTCAAAAGAAACTTGGATCTGGCCATCTAATTCAGCAAGATTTTGATTAAGCGCTTCATGCTGGCTTGCGTGATAAAAGCTCATACCTATACCTCATCAATCGTTGTGTCACATGTTGTTATTGTTATTCCGTTAAGTATCGCTACTTATTTTTACCCATCTAACCATTTAGACGTCTAGATGTAGATTCTCTTAATTCGGTTATTTAGTCAACAGTTATTCACCTTAGTTTCAATGAGGATAATTCAATCGGAAGAGGAGAAAATTTCATGTTGCACGATGACAACCTTAAATAACGTAAAGTCGCAGAAGGGATACGTTTGAAGATTTTCTTCTATAATAAAATTAACTCATTGATTGAATGGGAGTAGAAATGATCACTTGTAAACGTGTCTATGATGATAAAGACGGTAAGCATGAAGGTTATCGTGTATTAGTGGATAGATTATGGCCTAGAGGGGTGAAAAAGAGCGATTTTCATTATGATGAATGGAATAAAGCGCTCGCGCCTTCTACTGAATTAAGAAAATGGTTTCATGAAAATGGCGATTTCACACAATTTACGGCTCGCTATATAAAAGAATTAGAAGCAATACCGGAAAGTTGGCAACCACTATTGAAGGTAGCCAAAGAAAAACCATTAGTATTACTGTATTCCGCTAAAGATGAAAAACAGAATAATGCTGTGGTTTTAATGGAATTTTTGCAAAAACAGTGCAAAACCAGCTGAAGCAATTATTGATGGGTTTGTCAGGTGTAATGTCAATAGCATCATATGCGGCAATAAAAAAAGTGGCGCTATTATCGCGCCACAAAAATTGCTAATAAGAACATTGAACAGAGTCAGAGAATATTTTACTGCATTATGCTGTGTGCGTATTTGCCTCTAACCATTGCGTAATACGTTGTTTTTGTTCATCATTAAGCCACATACCAAGTTTGGTACGACGCCAAATAGCATCATCAAGCTCAATCACCCACTCATGTTTAACTAAATAACGTAATTCAGCTTCGTAAAGATTATGACCGAAATTTTCGCCCATTCCGGCTAAATCAGTAATTCCTTCTAGCAACACTTCAGTATTGCTACCATAAGTGCGAGCAAAACGTAGTGCTAATGCTTCTGGTAACCAAGGATGACGTTGGCGAATAAGACGTGAATAGCCATCACGATCGTAACCTTCTAAGTTCCCCCCCGGTAATTGACCCTCTTTTGTCCACGCTTGACCCATATTAGGGAAATAAGCATTTAGCTTATCAACCGCGTGTTCACCGAGTTTACGATAAGTCGTTAATTTACCACCAAACACAGAGAGTAGTGGTGTTTTACCATTATCATCATGTACATCTAAGGTATAGTCACGAGTGATAGCTTGTGGCGAATCGGATTCGTCATCACACAATGGACGCACCCCTGAATAATTCCAGACGATATCGTCTTTGGTCAGTTGTTTCTTAAAGTGGTCGTTATAGACTTTTAATAAGTACTCAACTTCATTGTTATCAATAGCCACATCTTTTGGATCACCTTTGTATTCAACATCAGTGGTACCAATAATAGAGAACTCATCCATCCAAGGGATCACGAATACAATGCGGTTATCTTCATTTTGTAAGATATAGGCTTGGGGTTCATCGTGAGCACGTGGGATCACAATATGGCTACCTTTGATTAAGCGAATACCATAAGGTGATTTTAATTTTAACCCTTCATCGAATAATGTTTTAACCCAAGGACCGGCTGCATTCACTAATGCTTTTGCTTGATAGCGAGAAGTTTCACCGGTGCGTAAATCTTGTGCTTCCACCATCCATAAATCGTTTTCACGCCAAGCGCGCGTCACTTTGGTACGAGTACGAACTTCACCGCCACGACGAACGATCTCTTGCGCATTTAATACTACTAAACGAGCATCATCTACCCAACAGTCGGAATATTCAAAACCACGAGTTAATTCAGGTTTTAAGACAGAGTTAGCCCCGAATTTAATACTTTTACTGCCCGGTAAACTGACACGTTTGCCTAGGTGATCATAGAGGAATAAACCAATGCGGATCATCCATGCTGGGCGTAGATGAGGTTGATGCGGTAAACGGAAACGCATCGGAAATGCGATATGAGGTGCCAAACGCAATAAAACTTCACGTTCAGCCAATGCTTCACTGACTAAACGGAATTCGTAATGCTCTAAATAGCGTAAGCCACCATGAATTAATTTTGAGCTAGCGGAAGATGTTGCACTGGCTAAGTCTTGAGCTTCCAGCATTAATACTGAAAGGCCTCGGCCTGCTGCATCCGCCGCAATTCCAGCGCCGTTTATTCCGCCGCCGATGACAATCAAGTCTTTAGTTTCCATAACATCCTCCTAAGAATGCGCGAAACAATTCTTTAATGTTCGTTTTCGCTCATAATTGTAATGAATTTTGTTGGAAATGCCAACTATATAACCGATAAAAAACATTACTGCGTGATATAAATAACAATTTATTATCATATCCCTACATTTAGTGTGCTTATTAACTGAAAAGAACAAATGATGTTATTGATAAGAATAGGAAAGGGAATGGGGTTTGACAAAAGAATAAATAGGTAAAAAAAGCGGAAAATTTTAGGAAAAAGTACCCCGAAAGGTACTTTTTAATAGAGGGTTATCCTAGCAAAGCTCAAGCTGAACGTTATGTTGTTCAATAATTTTTTGAATGCCAGATGGTGGCTCTTGGTCGGTGAAAAGGTAATCAATCAGATTCATATTACCAAGATTGACCATCGCGTTACGGCCAAATTTAGAGTGGTCGGTCACTAGCATAACACAACGAGAATTTTCGATTATGGCACGTTTAGTGCGGACTTCATGGTAGTCAAATTCCAACAAAGATCCGTCCATATCAATACCACTTATCCCTAAGATGCCGTAATCAAGGCGGAATTGAGAGATAAAATCCAGGGTGGCTTCACCGACAATACCACCATCACGGGTACGCACTTCGCCACCCGCTAAGATCAAGCGAAAGTCTTCTTTATCCATCAATAAAGTGGCGACATTCAGATTATTAGTGACGATACGCAGATTTTTATGGTTAATCAGTGCATGGGCTACGGCTTCAGGGGTAGTACCAATATCAATAAATAGTGTTGCACCATCAGGAATTAAGCTAGCAACACGTTGGGCAATACGTGATTTTTCATCAGACCACATGATCTTACGGTCGTGGTAAGCGGCATTCACAGAGCTAGATGGTAATGCAGCGCCTCCATGATGACGTTGGATTTTGTTCTTTTCCGCTAATTCATTTAAATCACGTCGGATAGTCTGTGGGCTGACCTCAAAATGTTCCACCAATTCTTCGGTGCTGACATAGCCTTGTAAGCGTACCAGTTCGATGATGGCATCATGCCGTTGTGTTTGCTTCACAGGTGTCCCCTAAAGTTAAAAATATCATGTTAATTTTATTATGATTGACGAGATAATTGATGTCGATTATCCCACAAAGCCATCAATAAGCCGATAAGGAAGCCGGCAAAATGTGCAGCATTTCCGATAGAATCACCTAAAACGCCCATATAACCCGCGATTATCCACAATATGGAAAAAACAATTAAGCCGGTAGGAACACCGATCCCTTTTTCTGGAGCCCGCAAACCTGTTAAGCCAACATAGCTAATTAGCGCGTAAACAACACCAGAAAGTCCACCAAAGTTGGATTCTGCAAACAGTGATTGTGCCCAATTACTAAATAGCGCAGAAATGAGCATAATGACAAATAATTTGCCTGTACCCAGTTGTTTTTCTGTTTGGCTGGCTAAATACCACCACATCGCTAAATTAAAGGCGATATGCATGAGCGAAAAGTGAACAAATGCTGGGGTGATATAACGCCATAGTTCAAAATCGAGACTAGCATCGTATGGCCATGCAAGGTGTAACATGACATTGTAATCGCCCACTATTTGCTGCCAGATAAAGACGAGCACACATAAAATAATGGTCAAAACCGTTAAAGGGCCTGATTGTTGCACCATGCTTTTGATTGAAAAAGCCGGGCGATATTGTAGACCCGTACGTTGAGGCGTACCTGTTTGCCAACTTGCCGCTTGGTAACGAGGGTGAAAAGGTTCACGAAGAAAGGTTTTTAGCTCACTTTCAACCTGATTGAGTTGTTGTTCGTTTTCCAACCAAAGGCTGACTTGTTGATTTTCTGTTTTTGCGTGGATCCGAACACCTTTTGTCGCCATATAATTGACGAACATATCAGCAAGTTGCGGGTTAGATAGTGTGATAATGTGGATCATTGAGAAACTCATCTGTAATTATTGCAGAGAAGTTATCGCTTGAGGAAACTCTCTTAGCCATGCTTCAAAACCGCCATTAATACTATATACGGTTTCAAAGCCCATATTGACCAGATATTGTGCTGCGCCTTGGCTACTATGACCGTGATAACACATCACCATCACAGGAACATCAAAATCAGCATCTTGTAGAAATTGGTTAAGCGTATCATTTGTTAAATGAAAAGCGCCAGTGGCATGACCAAGACGATAACTTTGCGGATCTCTTACATCAACTAAAATAGCCGATTGAGATACCCAAAATTGATAGGCTTGTTCAACACTAAGAAATTGAAAACTATCCATAATTGTCTTATTTATTATATTGTTAATTACATTGTTATGTTCTGAGCGAGAGAACGATATCACTATAATAACGTCAAATCAGTAAAGATGGCGTTACCTTTTGTAAATGATAATGGCATATACACAAATCCCCTAGGATATCTGTGCAGGTGAATATCAAAGGGGATTTGTAATAGAGGATCAGTAGTAGGAGTGATCACCACGTTGGTGTTCGGTTAAATCTTTCACGCCTTTTAACTCTTCTGGGAACAGGTTAAGTAGCTCTTTTTCGATACCATCTTTTAAAGTGACATCAATCATGGAGCAGCCATTACAACCACCACCGAATTGTAAGATAGCATAGCCATCTTCAGTGATTTCCATCAAGCTTACGCGGCCACCGTGACTCGCTAACTGTGGATTGATTTGTGATTGCAGTACATATTCAACACGTTCAATTAAAGGCGCATCGTCAGCCACTTTACGCATTTTTGCATTAGGTGCTTTTAATGTTAATTGTGAGCCTAATTGGTCTGTGACAAAGTCAATTTCTGCATCTTCTAAGAAAGGTGCACTGATGTCATCAACATAAGCAGAAAGTTTTTCAAATTTAATTTCTGTGTCGTTCGGCTCTACTGCATCGGGTGGACAGTAAGAAACGCCACACTCAGCGTTAGGTGTTCCTGGGTTAATGACAAAAACACGGATTTGAGTATTGGGTTCTTGATTAGCCAATAGTTTGGCGAAGTGTGCCTGTGCGGCATCAGTAATAGTAATCATATCGTCTTGCTCAATAGTTGACTGTTCTGGTTGGTTATCATACGCCCAATTGACGGTTAACTACAAGGTTCGGCAAATAGCCCATACCTCAACAGAGCGTGCTCCAGCACGAAATAGCAAAGGTACAATAGCATTGAGCGTCGCGCTTGTGGTGATAACATCATCAATCAGTGCCAGATCCTTGCCTGCCACTGACACTGTGCGATTTACGATAAAGGCATTATCTAAATTTTGTTGCCTTTGTTTGGCATTAAGATGTGTTTGTGCCAGTGTAGCACGAGTTCTTATCAAGGTATTAGGGTGATAAGGACAATTTAACCATCTTGCCAAAGGTTTAGCGATAGCCTCAACTTGGTCGAAGCCTCTACGCCAACGACGATGTCGATGTAGCGGTACGCTAATAATTTGCTCTGGCTTGCGAACTAAATTCTCGCGACGATGAGCAAGCCACCGTAATAAAAAAAGTTTCGCAAGACATAATGCTATCTGAGGGCGAGGATGATATTTATAAAGGTGTAATAATTTATTAAGCGGTGGGCGATAGTCAGTGACTGTCAACATCTGTTTCCAGCGAGGTGGTGATCGCAAACACCGTCCACACAATATCATTGAGTGGGTAGAGGGATACAAACATCCCGGACAACGATTATTTTGTTGTGGCAGATGACGAATACAACTTGAACAAATGCTGTGGTTACCATACCGCAATGGTTGACGACATAACCAGCAATATCCTGCTATTGTTATCAGCATAGTGAACATCCCTGTAAAATAAGAGAAGAGAGCATAACAATGAATAAATTGTATTGGCAGACTTTAGGTGAAGGAAAAACGCATCTTGTGCTATTGCACGGATGGGGCTTGAATGCTCAGGTTTGGCAATCAATCATCACGCGATTAAGCTCGCATTTTACCCTGCATCTGGTTGATTTACCGGGATACGGCAGAAGCCAAGGTTTTCCTGTGCTAACGCTTAAAGAGATGGCTGATATTGTTTTTTCACAGGCGCCTGAAAAAAAAGCCATTTGGCTAGGATGGTCATTAGGGGGATTAGTGGCAAGCCGTATTGCACTTGATAATCCTAATAATGTACGGGCGTTAATTACCGTTGCCTCTTCCCCCTGTTTTGCTGCTCATGAAACATGGCCAGGAATTAAGCCAGACGTGTTAAAAGGTTTCGAGCAACAATTGAGTGATAACTTTCATCGAACGGTTGAGCGCTTTTTAGCCTTGCAAACACTCGGTACTCAAAGTGCTCGTGAAGATACTAAGGCCTTGAAAGCGGTCGTGTTGGCACAACCTTTGCCTTCCGTTGAAACATTAAACGGCGGGCTGGAAATTTTACGTACAGAAGATTTGCGAGAACAGCTTACTACCTTATGTTGTCCTTTTATTCGGCTTTATGGTTATTTAGATGGTTTAGTGCCAAGAAAAGTCGCAGCTTTATTAGATGCTCATTATCCTGACTCTCCTTCGGTTATTTTTCGCCATGCCGCACATGCTCCCTTTATTTCTCATCCGGATGAATTTAGTGAAACCTTGTTAAAGCAGTGTGAGGCCTTATCAATTCTGGCATGAATGAAGAGGTTATAACGCTAATAGGCTATTCAAGATGATATAGCGTTTCGCATTCTGGTGGGTTGGTTATGGTATCTAATATAGGGCAGGTTCGTTCAATAAAGGCGATAAAAGCTTCTATTTCTGTTTTACTATTATCTGCTTGGATATAGAAATGCGTCGTTATCTTACTAAAGCCGATTTTAGCCTGTTTATTCTTTCCCATAAAGCCATCGATATCTAGCTCGCCTTTTACCTCAATACGAATATTATGGAGATTAATATGATGTAGGCGGGCGAAGCTCTTAGCAACAATGCATTTACAAGCACCAAGTGTGCCAAGTAACGCTTCAACGGGGGTCATCGCGGTGTCGTTTCCACCCAATGAAATAGGCTCATCAAGTAATAATTGAAATTGGCGAGAAGCACATTGCATCTGCAACCCACCTTGTGTACCCGTAGAGATAATGGATGAGAATTCAGTAATCGGCATAATTTATTATCCTAATTAAGGTAAATGTATATAATTTCATTTTGGACATTTAGATGTCTTTATGGCTATTTAAGGATTGGATTATGCGCAGATGGTGGGAAAAGTAAAATGAAGAATAACCAGCAAAAGTTGAAAAAAATTCATTTTGATTATCAGAAAAACCCCCTGTGAGATAGCAGGGGGATATGGAAGGTATATGTTTAAAAGAGACAGTGAGTTAGGAGCGTAACTGATAAACTTTAGTCTGACATGCGGTGGCTTCAGGGCAGCTTTTACAGCTACCCACCAAGCACTCTTCTACATCTACCTCTTGTAATTTACCCATTAACGTAAGCCGCTCTAACATCGCCTTTACCATAGGTTCAGGCATATTAAGCTGATGGCTGACAAGACGAGCATCAGCCCGACCGTTAAGCGCGACACAATCACGAACTTGCATCAAACTTGCCATCTTATTTTTCCTTTTGTGACTTAGTGACAGCTACCTTGTTTACCACAGCACTGTTTCGCTAATGAGCGTTTGTTACTTAAATTAAAACTGAGACGATGACGAGATTTACGTAATAGTACAAAGACAATTAAGTTAAATATCAATACAGCAGCAATGGTGATGGTACTACTTTGTGGATGTTCGCTAAATGTCGCTGTTTGGTAGAATAACGCGGCAAGTGAGTAAGCAATATTTAATCCCCAAAGAATAGAGAATGTCATCCAACCACGACTGGTTTCACGAGCAATAGCCCCCATTACGGAGACACAAGGCACATATAGTAGAACGAAAATTAAGTAGCTATAGGCCGCTATTGCACTACCAAATTTGCTGCCCATGGTACCCATAGTCCCCGTATCCATTTCACCATCACCTTTACTTGCCTCAATAGGGTTGGAAAGTGCGGCGAATGTAAAGGTTTCTTTTAAGCTATCCCAAGTTTCAGCAAAGGCGTCACCAATTTCGCCCCATAGATCAAACTCTTCAGGAACGAAAGGTTCATTAACAATACTTTCTGCGGTGTACAGTGTATTTAATGTTCCCACAACCACTTCTTTTGCCATTGCCCCAGTGACTAAACCAACGGTAGCTTGCCAGTTATCGTTATGCACACCAATAGGTTGCAATAACGGAGTGATTACTTTACTGACGGAAGCGAGGGCAGAATCATTAATACTATCAGCCGCTTTACCGGAAAAAGTGAAGCTATTTAATGCACCAATAAACATACTGGCGATGATAATCACTTTACCCGCGCGGATAACAAAGCCTTTTAAACGTTGCCAAGTTTGTATTAATAAGGTTTTGATATGGGGAACGTGATAAACCGGCAACTCCATGACAAAAGGAGAAGCTTCACCTCGCATAATGGTATGTTTGAGTAGTAAACCCGTCAAAATAGCAACAAGGATCCCTAATAAATAAAGTGAAAAAACCACGCTGGCGCCATTTTTACCAAAGAATGCGGCAGCAAAAACAGCAAATATGGCTAAACGTGCACCACAAGACATAAAGGGAGCCATTAAGATAGTAATTAATCGCTCTCTTGGGGCGTCTAGAGTACGTGCCCCCATAATAGATGGGACGTTACAACCAAATCCAACAATCAGCGGTACAAAGGATTTACCGGGCAATCCTAGCGCTTGCATTAATCTATCCATCACGAAAGCAGCACGTGCCATATAGCCAGAGTCTTCAAGGATAGATAAAAAGAGATACATCATGCCGATTTGTGGTACCAGAGGGAGTACAGTATTAATACCACCACCAACACCTTGAGCAAGGAAAATAGTTAACCATTCAGGGAAATTGAATGTTGCACCTAGCCATTGGATCCCATGTATAAAGATAGCTTCAGAGCCACCTTCAAACGCGGGTTGCAATGCTCCACCAATATTGATGGCAAGCACAAACATTAAATACATGACAAACAAGAAGATAGGAACACCTAACCAGCGATTTAATATCACTTTATCGATATTTTGTGTGAGCTGATTGGGCTTAATGGACTCCATATTAATGACTGCATGGCAAATACGCTCAATGTTTTGATAACGTGCATCGGCAATCACTAATTCTGGCTCATTACTATGCTCAGTTTGAATGCGCTGACGAATGGCTTTTATCTCTTGTGAGGTAATTTCAGCACGTTGATGAGTATAGATATCCCCTTCTAAACATTGTAATGCCATCCAACGGCGTTGCTGTAAATTGAATTCATCGTGATTAATTTTTTCAGCTAAAGATTCAACTTCGTTTAATAACCATGTTGGATAAGAAGTTAGTAACTCTTCGGGTTTTCTTTTGGTGGCTGGAAAGCTATCAATAGTGTCTTTCAGTTTATCAATCCCTGATGCCTTGGTTGATACCATAGGGATCACCGGACAACCGAGTTGTTCAGAAAGTGCTTGAATATCAATTTGCATATTTTGGTGTTCAGCAATATCAAGCATATTCAGTGCCACGATACAGGGAATACCGAGTTCAAGCAGTTGTAATGTGAGATAAAGATTACGTTCAAGATTGGAAGCATCTACAACGTTAATCAACATATCCGCTTCATTACTTAAGATGAAGTGACAAGCAATTTGCTCATCCAGAGAGGTCTGTTCTGAAATTGTTGTTAAAGAATAAGTGCCCGGTAAGTCAACTAATTCAATTTTATGATTTTTGGTTGTAAAGCGACCTACCTTACGTTCAACAGTAACACCCGCCCAGTTACCGACACGTTGACGAGAGCCTGTTAACTGATTAAAAAGCGTTGTTTTACCCGCATTAGGATTACCGATAAGACCAATAGTAAGAGGAGTCATAATAGTGATGCCAGTAGTTGTATTGCCTGAGTAGTTGATAAATAAGCTGTTATTTTTCGTTATGAGCGATTTCGCTAAGATTTATCAAAGCGAGATCTTTTTTACGCAAAATTAAAGAGACCCGATGAGTTTCAATTTGGATAGGATCACCTAAAGGTGCGATACGGATCACATTGAAAATAGCGCCTGGCAGCATCCCTAATGATAATAGCTTCTGCCGATAGGCAGGGCTAATTTGCGGGGAATAGCTGAGGATCTTGTAGCTATGATTTGGAATGAGAGACATAAAACGTCCTTCCACTAATTATATTGATACAAAAAATAATGATACTGATAATTATTAACGCATTTAAAAAGAAAACGCACAAGAAAAATAGGGTGATTAGGTAAATATTTAATGCAAATGAGAATTATAACCATCTTTATTGAGTATAATTTAGCCCACAATGGCTATGTGTTCTCTTGATGTACATCAATTTAATTTATAATAATGGTCGAAAAGCTATCAGATAAATGCCGTGAAGGCTGTACTGTTATTCATCAAAAAACAAACTGTAACAGTTAGAGATAATTGCGCATCATTAGTGTAACAATCAGTGAATGCTATTAACGGGATCTATCATCAAGGTCATACTGACAGATCCCGTTGCAGAGAATAGTGCTAGTTAATTAGTGGGATTAGTGAGTCTGCTGGTGGCTAAAAAGTTGATAAATCGTATTAGGGGTATAACTATAACCTTCATAAGAGATAACCCAATCAGTGATGAACGCAATATCAATGGGATAAATGCCACCTTCTTCCATTTCTTGTACATAGAATGGTACGTTAAGTAACTTAGCATAAATTCGGTCACCTTCTCGAGACTGAGGGATAAACCACATGTGCTCAAGCTCTTTTTCTTCCTTATCACCATAAGGAATACCAAACTTAATCATAAATTGCCATGGGCTCTCAGTTTCTTCATTGCTCTCTTTACTACCTAATAATTTTGCCAAGAAACCGGTTTTTTTCTCTACGGGGGGCTGATGGTAGTTATCAAACATGGAGAGAAAATATTGCCAACGCCTTTTGGCCTTTTCTGCCATTTCGTAGGTTTCTTCGTTACTGCGTAGTAGCATCATGGCTTGTTGTTCTTCATAACCTTTAAAGAAAGTTTCTAAAATAGGGTTTTCTTCATTAGTTCTAAATAACATCGATGATGGGTGCTGATGATATTCGTCTCTATCAGCCATATCGCCCAGAAATACGCCATGTGGTGCCCTTTGAGTGTTATAACGCATCTCTTCTAATGGTCTAAGACTATCTAAAGGTGTGGACTGATTAACGTGACGTATACCTTCTTCAAAGGGTAGCGCGACTAAATATTCTAATCCTGACGAAGTTTGTCCACAAAGCATCGGCTCGCCAAATTCAATTTGGCGGTTGTTAATACTGTTATTGACGAAGCAACGGAAAAGATCAGGAATACCGTAGTAAGATTCCAACATGCTTGGGATCACTAAATCAACTTCAGTTAAGCCACAACGTTGCAAGCCATGGGTATGAAACCAGAACATGGTTGGTGGATCATTTTCTGTATCGTAAACTGCATGAATAACATACAAACTTTCTACTTCAGGATAGAGATCGGGTGTCTCCAATTGAAAGCGTATCCATTCGGGAGTTAATCCTTTACCTGCGGCAGATTCATCCAGTGCGAGGATCATTTCTGGCGCAATTATGTTCAGTAGATTGAGCTGATGGCGATAACTCGCTAAAGGATGTAGGGTGTCAGAGAACATCGTTTCTAATAAGATGTCTTGAGTGGTGGCATTGGCATGGGCTAATAGCTCAGGAGTCATCTCATCTGTCGCATACATAGGACGTATTTGATAATCTTCTGATCGTGGTAGCAGACAGATAAAAAAATGGAGCTCATCATCGCCATGTTGGCAATGATAGAAAAAACCTTCATCAAGATCATCACTAAGATAGCTTATCTCACCATCTGTGTATTCGGTCTGTTCTTCTAGGCGTTGTTCTATCAATGCATAGTTTAGTGGCTGTGCAGGGAATGCCACTATACGAGAGGGCTCTTTTTTTCCTTGCCCTGCGGCGATATCTAAATAGTGTTGTTTATTATCCATACTTATTATTACTCGTATATTAAAAGAAGAAAAATAGAATATCAGGGTTAATTAATAAGAAATAGATAGAGTTGTCTGAGCTTTTATTTAAAAAATAAATTTAAATAAAAAATCATAATTTCTAATTATGACTCTCTAAAATAGAGAGAAAGGAAATGAACAGATACCAATATATATTTGGTATCTGTCAGATTAAGATAGGGTAACGATAAATTACTTACCTTTTAATAACTGCATAATATCTTCTGTTTTTTCTTCATCGTCATCTTCTTCAAACTCAATGCCTAATTCCGCCATTAACGCATCGATGCGATCAAGGGTTTTTTCAGTATAAGCTTGCTCTTCTGGATTGAGTTTACCCCCTTCTTCCAGACGAGAGAGTAATTCATCTAAACGAGTATCATTCTCTAAGAGTGCTAACTCTTCTTCTAACGATAAGCGCATAGGCTCCATTTTTGCTGGCGTGGATTTTTTCTTATCTACTTTAGGCGCCTGATTATCCACGATGAGAGGGATGGGTTTTTTACTACCAATACGTGGATCTTTCTGTTCATTGGTTTGCGCTTGCTCTTTTTTCATCGCTTCCTGCTGACGGTTACCAGCAGGATTGCCACGATGCTTTTTCTGGCGCTTACGTTCACGTCCTTCTGCATTTAGCTCTTCACGTGTTTTTTTACGCGTTTTAGCTGCGGGTTTTCTTTTAATCATATTCATAATGGTAACTCGATTTGTGATCTTATTGGTTGCGCAATCTATCAGAAACTATTTTGCGATAAAAGCACGAATTTAAGACAATTTAATATTTACTCACGTACAATGTAGCGCTCGGTTTACTATACTTTACTGTATTGTGATAGCAATTAACTATAAATTTAAACTAATTAACTTAACATTCTGTTTATTATGACATTATCATTTGCTCGATTACGCAAACCAGTTTATTGGTGGATAATTGGTTATGCGGTTTTATGGATTATCGTCAGCTATTTATTTGATCCCACCGTACCTTATGATGCCGTAGAAGCGGTTAACTGGGGTACTAATGGCGGTTGGGGCTCACCTAAAAACCCTTGGTTTGTTGGTTTTATTATGTGGCCAGCCATTTATGGTGGTATTGATTTTAGCTTTTATTGGTATTTTATCCACTTTGTGATGATAGCCATCGGCTTATTAGGTGTTTGGAATTTAGCCTATAAGTTAACCAAAAATTATCACCTAGCTTGGTTTGCCATGTTAGGTTTAAATTTATCAGGAATTATTAATTTCGATATCATTCCTTATAACGATAATTATATTTTAGTGGGTTGCTGGCCTTGGGCGCTCTATTTCTTTTTATGCGCTATCAATGACAACCCCAAATATTGGTGTGGATTCGCTGCAGTGATGGGGGTGGCTACTATGGGGAAATACTCCTCATTAGCCCTGATTGGTGCGGTATTCTTATTAAGCGTATTAGTACCTAAAGTTCGTCAAAGCTATCGCTCCCCTTATTTTTACTTTGCGATAGCTATTTGGTTGGCGTTTGTCATACCTAATTTTATTTGGTTGTGGCAAAACGACTTTGCCGCCTTTAAATGGGTCGGCTCACAAATAGAAGCACGTTTTAATTTACGTACGTTACGTGCCGCTTTAACGGTTTTCTATCCAGTGCTACTAATGTGGGGAATTGTACGTCTTTATGGTGGGCGAGTTAGTTGGCGTACTTCTCAAGATAGTCAATTATTGAATTTTATTTTGCTATTCCCATTAGCGATTATTTTTATTTGGTTTAGTTTCCATGAAGGGGGACGTATCACTGAGTGGTTACAACCTTTTATGTCAGTGGCTACCGCTCTTTTTGTCGGCTCAATTAGTGTCATACCTAAGCGTTCATTACGTGGTGTGTTATATGGTTTAGCGGTTTTTGGTATGTTAGTGGTATCTGGTTATACGGTAGTACAAGCTGCTAATGTGCGTAATGCGGGTCAAAAGTTTATTGGTGTTAAAACCTTTGTACAAGATGTCGAGAATGCTTGGCATCAGCATTATCATCAGCCTTTATCTTATGTAGGGGGTGAGTATATGCATGAGTGGGTCACTTTTTATGGCAAAGATAGACCGCTATCAGCCCAACCCTGGATTGTCGAGAAAGATGTTCAGCCCCCTAATATTTATAACCGTCATATTACGTTGGCGCAATTAGAGGACAAAGGTGTCTTATTGATTGGCCCGGTGGGGTATTACTGTGATAAAGCCCATTTTGATGCGGGATTACAATATTGGCCGAGTTTAAAAATAGCAGATACTCAAGAGATCATGTTTCGCTCTGAGCCTGATGCACTGGCAGAGCCGGTATGTATCGCTTTTGTCTCGCCTAAACAGCAATAAGAGAAGTTGTAAAATGCGTTATGCTGATATTCGTATTGAAACAGAGCGATTATTATTACGCTCTTTTGCCATGAAGGATGCTCAAGAGTGGTTCCAGATCATGAGCTCTCCTGAGGTTACTCGTTATTGGAGCCATCTTCCTTGGCAAAATATACAACAAGCGAAGGAAGATATTATTCAGGATATTACGCATATGGAGCGTAAGGAATATCTGCGTTTAGCCATTATTGATAAAGCAACAGATAAACTTATTGGCATGTGTGTATTCTTCAATCATCATCTCCATTCTTGCCGTGGTGAAATTGGTTATTGTCTTGATAACGCCTTTCAAGGAAAAGGGTTGATGTATGAGGCAATGATTGCTTTTATTGATTATTTAAGAACACATCTATCAATACGCCGTTTAGAAGCGGATATACATCCCGATAACCAAGCCTCTAGGGCATTATTAACCAAGCTTGGTTTTGAGCAAGAAG
>NZ_CAWQOK010000146.1:0-10616 GCF_963896075.1 Proteus sp. G4415 | reverse complement strand
TATAAGAATTAAACGCCAGATTATAATAAATCTGCAATCATTTTTTCTAATTTTTCCTGATCAACTGCAAACTTACGAATGCCATCAGATAATTTATCAACGGCCATTGGATCAGCATTATGTTGCCAATAAAATTCAGCTTCAGTGATTGGCGCAGGACGTGATTTAACTTCACCATTAAAGGATAGTTTATGCTCTACTTCACCTTGTGCTTCTGATAACTCTTTTAATAACGCAGGAGAAATAGTTAGGCGATCACAACCTGCTAATTCTAAAATTTCACCAATATTACGGAAGCTAGCTCCCATAACGACGGTGTTATAACCATGCTCTTTATAGTAGTTATAAATTTCAGTTACAGAAATAACACCTGGATCTTCTGCTGGTGCAAACTCTTTTTTATCTGTATTGGCTTTATACCAATCCATAATACGGCCAACGAATGGAGAGATCAGATATACACCAGCTTCTGCACATGCACGAGCTTGAGCAAAAGAGAACAGTAAAGTTAGGTTACAGTTGATACCTTCTTTTTCTAATTGCTCAGCTGCACGAATACCCTGCCATGTAGAAGCAAGTTTAATCAGGATACGATCGTTACTAATACCCGCTTCGTTATACAGTTTAATTAAACGACGCGCTTTGACGATACAGGCTTGGGTATCATAAGAAAGACGTGCGTCAACTTCTGTTGAAATACGACCTGGGATCAGTTTTAAGATTTCTAAACCGATATTGACAGCAAGTTTATCACACGCATCAACGATTTGTTGCTCGCGAGAATCGCTTTGTGAACGCGCCCATTCAATCGCTTCATCGATTAATTTACGATATTCAGGAATTTGGGCTGCATTTAAAATTAAAGAAGGGTTGGTAGTTGCGTCTTGAGGTTGATACAGTTTCATTGCTGCAATGTCACCTGTATCAGCTACAACTGTAGTCAATTTACGCAAAGAAGTTAATTTGTTGGTCATTTTGTTTATCTCATCTACTAGGTAAATCTGTTTGCAGTCACCTGCGGATATCTATTGATAATAACATGGACTGCTCACACTACAAGATGCTTAGATTCATCGAAAGCAATTATTTGAATGCCAAACGATTTCGCAAAACAAAAGTAGCAAAAAACAGAATAACAACTCAGGCTGAATCGTTTAATATGTCTATTTTATGGCACATTGGTGAAAGTATTGTTTTTTCCTATTATTATGATTTAACTTATCTACCAAACAATTTGCTATAGTAGAACTAAATCAAAATAACTATTGAGGGAATTATGCTAATTACTATTTCACCAGCTAAAACACTGGATTTCGAATCGCCTTTAGCAACAACGCAGTTCACCCAGCCTGAATTGCTAAAATATTCCCAACAACTTATTACAGAATGTCGAAAACTGTCGTCCAGTGATATCGCAAGCTTAATGAAAATTAGTGATAAATTGGCAGGACTAAATGCGGCTCGCTTTGGTGAATGGCAACCTGACTTTACACCCGATAATGCGCGACAAGCCATTTTAGCGTTCAAAGGTGATGTTTATACCGGAATGCAAGCCGCTGAACTTTTCACAGATGACGACTTTCAATTTGCACAACAGCATTTACGTATCCTTTCCGGTTTATATGGCGTATTGCGCCCACTCGATTTAATGCAACCTTACCGCTTAGAGATGGGCATAAAACTGAACAATAAAAAAGGCAGTGATCTATACCAGTTTTGGGGTAACATAATTACTGAAACGTTAAATAACGCCCTTGAAGCTCAAGGGGATAATATCTTGGTTAATTTAGCCTCTGATGAATATTTTAAATCAATCAACCCAAAAAAACTCAATGCTGAAATTATTAAACCTGTTTTTCTTGATGAGAAAAATGGCAAATATAAAGTGATTAGTTTTTATGCTAAAAAAGCAAGAGGTTTAATGAGCCGTTTTATTATTCAAGAAAGATTAAGTGATAAGGCACAACTTAAAGAATTTAATCTAGAGGGTTATCAATTTAATGCCGCCGAGTCTGAAGGCAATACCCTTGTCTTTAAACGTGCAGAACATCTAGCAAAATAAGCCTCATTTTTTGCTATCAAATGATAGTAATTCATAAAAATAGCCCTGAAACTAGGGCTATTTTTATTGGGTCACAAGGGAAATTATAAATGCTTAACGACCACAGCTAAAGGCGACCAGTTTGATGAGGGAATAACGTCACTGCCTTGCATCGTCGATAGTTGTTGCTGATTAAATTGAGCCATTTGTTGAATAATTGTCGCAAGCGCTCGTGGTGACAATATTTGCTGCTTTTCCACAACCTTCACCGTATTATTTTCAGCTTTCCCTACCCTTGTTGTTTTAACCGTTAAAATAAACTGATTATCGGTAGTTCGGTACTGCCAATCTTCACCTACTTGGGAAGATATTAACTTTTCATGCTCAGATAACCCTGATACAAAAATATGGCTCATTTCACCTTCATCATACACCGTCACTTCACCATGACGTTTTTGTACTATATAAACATTATTACCACTTCCTCCACTTAGATAATCATTCCCTGAGGTTGAAATAAACAGATCATGTCCACTTCCGCCATTAAGATTATCATTACCTTCTCCAGCAATTAAAATATGGTGCCCTTCATTGACAACAATATGATCATCACCTTTACCCCCATCAATCACTGAGCTACTTTGATTATGATTAACAACAATATCATCACCATCCATTAATTCTATCATTGGTAATAAATCTATAGCTTGAGAGAATATATCTTGTGATCTGTTTGAAAATAGTTTATTGAGAGACAAAATAGAATTAACAGGTTGATTATCATTAACAGCAATATCATCTCTCAGTAATTCTGTTACCTTTAATGGATAAGGCTCTAGTGTTTGAGTGGATATAATACGCTGTAATTGCGTTGAACGTGATGATGGTTCTTCTCTATGAAAATACTGAGGATACAATGATAATGCCTCTTTATTTAAACGTAGGGAGGGTGGGATCATCAGAACATCACTTTGATGACTCAACCTAACATCCAAAGTGATAGTGGGGATCAGTAAACGCTGACCGCTGTCTGGCTTAGGCAAATGAAAAACTCGATTATCTTTATCAATAAATTGAAGTGTCATTCCTGAGTTAAAAATAGCACTAACACTTTCCGTATCGAAAACAAGTTTAATATGAGCATCAGGATTATAGCGATGAGATAAAACGCCATCACTAAACATCAAATCAAATCCACTCACATCGGATAAAAAGAAATGA
Organism: Proteus sp. G4415; assembly: GCF_963896075.1. NCBI lineage: Bacteria > Pseudomonadati > Pseudomonadota > Gammaproteobacteria > Enterobacterales > Morganellaceae > Proteus > Proteus sp. G4415. The sequence goes on along the minus strand of NZ_CAWQOK010000146.1, from coordinate 7,354 downwards.
CTAGTACAATCAGATGTTAATTGTTTATCATTATCACTCAGAGAAATAATGATCTTTTCATTTCTATTTTTAGCTAGCAATGAGCTTATTTGATAATTGTCATAACCGCGACTCAGTTTAATTGATGAATGAGCCGCAATTCCAGCATAATGATTATTTTCGCTATTACCCTGTAGATTAAGCTTTAAATGTTCTCCAGAAGAGAAACCACTGTATTGTAGCTCAGGTAATAATTGAATAAGTTTAGTTTTATTTTCAGATTGAATAGACAATGTGTGTTTATCGTCATTAACAGAAAGCTGTTGTAGTTTCTCTTGCTGATTATACTTTTCTAAATAACTAAAGTTATATGATACCTCTCTTGGTTGATTATTATTTTCATTAATAGTAAGTATAAAACCATCCATAGTCACAATGGTATATCGATGGGCTAATAATTGACTATTTTTATCTTGGTATACATGACTTAATGCAATTAAATGCTCGATAAATTGATCAGGATCTTTATCATTACCAACTTTAAGCGTAAAAACAATATCTGTTTCACGACGAGAAATAGCAGCAATTTCATCAAAAGTATAATTTAACTGGATAAGACTAGCTTCTGTATGCGTCTCTTCATCAATAATAGTTTCAAGTTGTTTAACATTATTATCTGTATTTGATGCTCTTAGAATAGTATAACTATCATTCCCTGCCCCTCCTTGTGCATAACCTTCCCGTAATACCAGCGTATCATCTCCAGCTAATCCATATAATGAATCTACCCCTCCCATGCCATTTAAATAGTTATTTTTTTGGTCACCATAAATAATATCATTACCTATTTCACTGCCTACTACATTTTCAATACTCTCTAAATAGGCAATAACGGGTTGTCTTTGTAGTGTTATATTAGGCATTGTATCCGCTAATTTATGGGTATAGATTTGTCCTTGCTCTTGAAAGATAAAAAGTCTGGCATGAAAACTCTGGCTATTGGATTTATTTTCTCCCCCGATAAATTTAATATAATTTTTAGATAAATTAACTTCATACCCTATATATTTTTTTTCTGTCTGAATAATACGTAATGTATCATTACCTTCTCTACCATAAAAACGGCTGGCATAACGAGGAGATTCAGAAGTGAACACATTAAAGGTGTCATCTTTTTCTCCTCCACTTAATCGTTTAGTCCCATTATGAACATCAAATATATTTTGTGTTATTAATGGTGCAGCAATAATATCATCCCCATTATAAGTATTAAAATAAAATAGCTCATTCTCACGCCAACTTGGCTCAAAATATTGTTTTTCAGCTGTTGATTTAATTAAATCATCTGTTAATTCTCCTGATGATAAATTTTGCCATGTTTTTTCTTTTGTTGTTCTTATTTTATCAAAAAAAGAGATATCCACCTCATCCTCAAAAACAGGATTATCATCTTCAAATGCAAAATTAATCGTATAACGATTTAATTGATTAACATAAAAATCCATATCAAAAATGAGAATTTCATCTGTTGCGATGGCTTCTTTAGGAACATAGTATTTATATTCCGTTCTTTCGACACTAAGATAATGAGAAAGCGCAGCTATCTTTTCTGCTTCTTCTTTACTTAAATTTTTCGCCACTCGTTGTACAACAATTTCTCCAAACGGATTAAGTATATTATCTAATGTTTTCCCCAATATACGAGGGATCACTTTATAATAATGATGTTCTTCATAAAATTGTTTCTCATTCGAATAAAAATAATAACTGTGAGGCTCCTGTTTTTTTATTTCTTTAAGATGTTCTTGCGCATTTTGGTCAATCATGGTTTCTAACTGTGATTTTGTCTCTAAATAGACGATTTCATTCTTTTTGCTTGGTAAGATATCCCCCATTAAAAATGCATAAAAACCATTATTAAGTTCTTCTAGTGGTGTAAATCCTATTTTTTCTTTCGCTTCTTCTATCAGTCTTGCGGCATTATAAATTGAAATGGCTAAGGCGATAACAGCGCCCGCGACAATACCAATAGGCCCCGCGACCGTCGAGCCAGCAAGCATTGCGATAGAAACCCCCAAAGTAACCAATCCGGAAACTATAGCTAAAGAGCCATTCACAATATAGTCAATCCGTCGTTTTTCATTTTTTTCTACTGAGATACGGCTAAAGTTATCGTAGATATTATAGATATCAAATCCAATAGACAGGATATTAAGCCCGATACCAATCCGAGTGCTGGTTTTACTAATATACTCTAAAGGATTATTACGGTACTTTAATAATCCTTTAGCTAAAGCGATTTCAATGAGTTCAGATAAGCCATTATAGGCCATTTCTGACCATGTTATGGCAAGATTATTGATGGTCTCTCTATGCTCTTGAGGGGTTAATAGCGGATTATTAAGTTGCTCAGCAAGCATAAAGGTTGAATTGATTGATTGCCATATACCGAAGCTAATATTAGCGTAACCAATTTTACTGATAACTCTCATATGTCTGGGAATTTTTAATGAAGGTATTCTTAAATTTTCCCAATCTTGCTGATTATACTGTTTACTACCTAATGCTATTATTTTCATTAATCTTTCATGAGCCGCGACATAATCAGCTCTACTGGCCATATGAGAAAGAAAATATTTAATTTTATCTTGTTTGCTATTTAATAGATAACGTAATAATGCAATAACTTCTTTATCTTTTTCATTGCCCGTCACAGATAAAAAATAATCATTAAGATGCTGAGGATCAAAAGTAATTTTTTTATCCCAGTTCTCTATCTGATTAAGATCTATCGCATCGATACTTTCACCATTTATCTTTGCACCTAAATAACAGAGTAATCTTTTGTCAATGACAAGATTATTAATTTCCACTTTAGAAGAAATGGTAGAGCTATCTTCACTTGTGGCTAAGTTAACTTCACCTTTAAACTCATTGAGTTTATTTAATGCTTCTACTGGTGATAAAGCGCTAATCTCTTCATCAGACTGACTGATAACAGCGAGTTTTTTTAAATTATTTATGGTCTCTTTATAGAGTTCAAAGCTTGAAATTTTGCTCAATAATACTCGTGATAAAATACCTTTATTACCCTCATCAAAAAAAGCATTAAGCCTATTTTTAGATAGTTCACTTAAATTATCTATTAAGTGAGGAGTATCATAAATTGCATGAATAATTTCAATAACTTGATACGTTCTTTCCGCTAAACTATAGTTCCCATAGTCTTTATTAGTTATTTCTTGCCACTGTTCAAAGTTCGTTCCATCCATTAAAAATTGGTTAAATTCTTTATTAACAGAGGGATCATAAAGTGATTGAATTAAATTCCTTTTTATTAAACTATTATCTGACGTATTAAATATTGCCGATAATTCAACCAAATATTTCTCAATTGCATTATCAATGAGTAAATCGTGATTTATTATTTTATCACTGAACTCTGCAAGTTTTTCTTTATGATATTTAAGGTTAATTTGATCGACTTTCCTAATAATTGCACCTAATTGAGCATAATTGATCTGATAGCGATTTAACTGAATGTAGTTTAAAATATCAGCAATGGTCATATTGTCAGAATAGTCAGGAAAAATAGTGCTAATCTCATTCTGATAACCTAACTTAAACTCTTGATTATCTCTATAATTAGTGTAATTGTGTGAGACGAATTGATAGATTTCTACAGCATATTTTTTATTTTCAATATCTACTCTTTGCCTATTAGACACTGTATTAGGCTCATTAGGTACTGTTTCAGTAAGTAGCGTATTAGATGCACCTGTATCAGCAAGTAAAGGGTGACCAATAAACTGACTTTCAGTCGTCGGTTTTACCATAATGTATTCATTTTCAAGTATAAGACTGTTATCCGTCACAGTATAAATAGGCATATTTAGCCGCTGAGCAATCCCTTCAATAAATAAATGACCACTTTGATAACTAAATAAAGTCTCCTTATTGGAAAAAACAATTGTTCTTTCACCAACAAATTGATGTTGTAAAATAACATTTTGTAGTGATTCAACACGGCTTTTCTGCTTAACAAGCGCATTGGTGGCAGGAAAGTATTCTTCATTTCCAGCAGCAATCACTCTTATTTCATGTTTTAAACAATAATCAAGAAAACGGCCTATTTCTGGTTTATCTTTTAAGTATTGTGTTAATTGTTCACTTTTTACACCATTATAGAAATAAATGACGATATCATCTTGATAAACGCCACTAATGCTTTCAATAATAATATTATCTACAAAATCTCTAGTAATAAAATTATTATCAACAAATAAAAAATCAAAATTTTCTTTACTTTCATTAAATAACAGATAACTACCATCTATTTCATTTTTGTTCTGATTAAATGACTTTTCTAGTAGGGTAAGAGGATCATTTTCATTAATATAAAAATTACTAGGATGATAGCCATGGTTTCGCTCCTGATAATTATTATTAAAATAACTTTCTAATTGTGCTATTTCATGAATAATCACTCTATTATTAAACTGATGATTGCTAAAAAACTCAAGATATAAATCACGATAAATACCTGTATTATCTATTTTTTTTATAGAATCAATTTCATCTTCAATCAAATGAAGAAGCTTATTAACATACTTGTTGTTTCTATATTCTGATAATCTTTGATAAGTTACTTTTAAGTGCAGTCTATTTTCATCATCTAAAAGAAAAATATTTTTTATTTCAGAAATATCAATACCATCAATAATTTCTTTTAACGCTTTATAATTATTTTTAAAATTAATCGTATAATCATAACCAACAACCCCGACATTTCTATTTTTATCTAATATTAAAAAAGGGTTATCAATAATTTGCTCATAAATAAAATTACTAATTCCAGTATAACCTTCATTGATTTCATTAACCATCATTCGATAAAAAATTGCTGCTACTAGGCTATTTTTTTGTGCTAATGCAATTAACTTTTCCTTTCCATAAAGGAGATCGCCATAGAATAATTTATCTTCTATTTTCTGTTTCACTTGATTCAGGATATCAACAAGAGAAATATTTTCATTGTTTTGATTAAATAGTATAATTTCATCAATTATAGAAAAACTGGCTGTTATTTTATCAAAATAAATATTCCCCCTTAGTGTATCAATTAATGAAACAATTTTATTCAATGAAAATGATTTTTTACCATTTAATAAATAACTATTAATCTTAATTAAATCTCGATAATAAACATCATTAAATTCCAGATATCCTTTTGGCTTACTCATTTTTTGATGTGCATTAAATTCAGTAAATTGAATATCAATACCATCACTATTGCTCATTATAATTACTTTACTGGATTTATTATTCTCAAGAATTTTATCTAAATTATTTTTAACTAAAAATATTCCCTCATCAACAAAAACATTTTTGGCCACGACTTCAACTAATTTACTATTTATTTTAAGTTCTAAAATGAGATCACGCTGTTCACTGTAATGAATAACTCGTCCAACAACACCATCTTTAAAAGGCAATGAAAAACCAATTTTTTTTATATTTTCAGCAATACCTTTATGTAACTCGATTTCATTTTGATCCCATAAACTACGATATTTTGTTGTAGGATTTCTTTTATATTCATCAATTATAAAATATTCTTTTCCATCAGCTTTATTTAGAGTATAAGAGCCCATTGTTTTTATCAAAGCGTCTTTTATTGATTCTATATTAGAAAATTCCGTCAATTCAGAATTAGAATCAAATAGCGTAAATTTATAATGATTATTAGAATATCTCTTATAAGCAAGAGCAATGGCATGCGTTTTAAATGCAATAATCGCATAATATTCATTATAATATTGCATTATATATTCTAAGTGATAATTTATTTGTGAGAGACTACTTTCTAGCCTATTTGCATTCGATGCTTTCAAGCCATTTTCTGCTAAAATTTTTCGGTATTCGGTCGCCTTTGTTAAATCAAAAATTGTATAATTTATTTTTTCATATATTCTCTCCATTTGAAAAATCTGTGCGAATTTAATTTCCTTGATCTCTTTAATCAATTTTAATACTTCATATTCTTGTACACTATCAAATATAATTTTTTCAAGCTTATCAGATATTTTTTCTTTTTTATCCTTGTAAAGATTAATATTTTCCTTTAGCCAATGTAAATATTTATTCCCTCCTTCTATACCATTATTTCTAACCTCCAATAAATATTTCAAACTTATTCCATAACATACCCCTGAAAGTGGATCAAAATGGCTAAAATTATAATTATTTTCAGCTGAAGCGACAAGATTAATTCTGCCCATTATCTTTTCTAATGGTATTAATAAATCAGAAGTTTGTGAAAAATATTTAACGGATTTATCTTTCATTTTAGTAAAGAACCAATCCTTATCTAATTTATAAAGTAAATGTTCACCATTTTCTTTTAGCTGACGATGTTTAGCTACGGCAATCAAGAATGCTTCATCAATATTATTAAGATATATATGGAGTATTTTTTCTGAGTTTTCATTAGAGTCTCTAACAATAAAAATATTTTTATATGAATAACTATCTATTAATTCAATAGTTAAATGACTATCAATATGTACCTGTTTTTTTGCCTTAATATCATTAATAACTTCGGCATAAATATCTTTAGGTGTTACTTGCCAATATTTATCGAGAGTAAAGAAATTAAAATATTCGTTCTTAGCGTAAAATCGGTAAGATATAGAGTTATCAGCAACACTGTTTTTAACCATTTGATTAATAGTATGAATAAGGTCATCTTTTTTAGAAAAGAATTCCACTGTACCTTCAAAGTCAATGATTTTAAATAATTGATTGGTATTATCTATCTGTATAAATAAGTCTTTATCTTCTATTTTTAAGTGAAAGGATCCTGATGGGTAGTGCTGAAATACTGAATTAATACGTGTTTTATTTAGCTTTTGATAATTTTTGTTTGTAAGATAAGAATTATTAACAAATAAATTCTCTATACTTGCATTAATCTCTTTTACAATAAAATCAATCGCTTTAGTAAATTTATCCCGATTATAAAGAGATAAATTACTTTCTATTTTTATTAAAAAATCATTAGCAGCATATTCATTTTTATAAGTAAGAATATAAATATAATTCTCAATTAAAACACGTCTTACTGACTCAATATTAAAAGGTAATTCAACACTATGCTCTTTAATATATTTCACTATTTCTAGTGTAATTCTTTCAATATCATCATTGATATTAATTTTCTTAAATCTACCCATAGTCTACCTCTTTATTGTTAATTACATTAAGAGATAAAAACTAGTGTAATTCTCCTTAGCATTAAATGATTATTTTCTTATTTTTATTTGGGTATAAAATTATTTAAAACAATAAAAAAGCCCACCCTTATAGTGAGCTT
>NZ_CAWQOK010000145.1:0-6991 GCF_963896075.1 Proteus sp. G4415 | reverse complement strand
TGGAAAATAAAGATGATAAAAAATAAACGCTAATTTATTTTATATTGCTTTGTTCCAACAAATAAGAATATGATTAATGTTAGATATATTAGTCATTCAAAATTCATAAAGAAAAGATAATATTATACAAATTGTTTAGTTGACACTTTACTATCAGTGATGAAGTTCTTTTTTATGTTACATTATGATATTACTAGTATAATAGGTAAATTATTTGTATTACAAATCAGTGTGATAATTAATATTTAAACAAGTGATTAGATAAGAATGCTGTAAATATTGAATGGCTAGTAAATATAGCTAAAGTTAAAATAGTGATCGAGATCTGCTTTTTTCTTAATAAAAAATCGTCATATATACCAAAAAAAGGGATGTCTTATTATTACTCTCTATTTTTAATTGTGACTAAAACGACTATTGTTAGGGTATTAACAAAGAGGAAATAATACATACACTAGAAAATTGTCAGCATATCATTTTCACTCACTTATCTGTTTTTCCGCTTATTATTATTTCTTTGTTATCGGGTGCAAGTAGCGAAAATTTCTGCCACTTAACTATCAGGTTTATTCTGTTTTTGCTGCTTGTTTTTTCTACAGACTTTGACGCTTGTTTATTTGAAATCGCGTTAAGTACGATCGCTTATAAAGTCCGAGAGATTGAAAATAACGCCCATAAAAAGCAAGATCAGCTGATAAAAATATTTATCGTTGATAAATAATCTCATAAGTTATGTTAGCAATGTTTTAGGATTTAACATTTGAGGTTATTTTATGCTCAGAGTGAAAAATAGCCATGTTGTTTATAAAAAGCATCTGTATGGTGATTGTGATTAGCAGTGTTGAACAGCGATTAAATCAAAAAGCGATTCATTATGAGTCGCAATTTCATACAATATTGAGATGTTTTATGCTGACAAGGATGTTAAACAACAATCAGTAAGAGCATACTTTTTGATTTATAAATAAACTAGGAGTAAGTCACTAGTATCCACCAGCGTTATCGTTAATTAACTCAATTTAGGCAATAAAGTAGACAATAAACAATAGACTTTTGCGATAAAAGCAATAATCCACTTTATTGAAATACACAGTGATTAATGGCTACTTTTTTAGCATTTTTAACTTATTGTTGGTTTATTCTGTTTCGATAAAAGTGATTAATACTGCAGTGTCTCTTTTTGGTGATTTTTTGCCCTGAAGTGCATCCGTTTATTTTCTGTTAAAATAGCTCATATTAAATATTTAGTAGTAAGAAAATTAGGAGTAAATATGAATATTCTACTTATTAATGGTGGACAAAATTTTGGGCATTCTGCAGGACAATTAAACCGTACATTACATGATATCGCTCTGGCACATTTAGAGACATTAGGGCATCAGGTAAAAGAAACACAAATTGAAGAAGGCTATGATATCAACGAAGAGATAGAGAAATTTATCTGGGCTGATACTATTATTTATCAGATGCCGGGCTGGTGGATGATGATGCCATGGAAAGTGAAAAAGTATATGGATGAAGTCTATACTTATGGTCACGGCAAACTATATGAAAACGATGGACGTACTCGTCATGATCCAAGCAAACAATATGGTAGCGGGGGATTGTTGCAAGGTAAGCAATATATGATCTCCGTGACTTGGAATGCCCCTATTGAAGCTTTCAATGAATTTGGTAATTTCTTTGATGGGCGAGGGGTTGATGGTGTCTATTTTGCTTTTCATAAATCACAACAATTTCTTGGTTTATCTCAGCTGCCTACTTTTATGACCAACAACGTGATTAAAGAGCCTAATATTGAGAAAGATATTGTAGAATATAAAGCACATCTAACCAAAGTCTTTGGCTGAAAATTAAACGGCTCAAAAGGAGTGTTATATGCGCTATATCATTATCTTTTTGAGCCTCATTTTATATGGATTTAATCTTATGGCTTATTCAGAACAAACGCTGGTATTTATCCGTCATGGTGAAAAGCCTGATAATGATAGCGGACAATTAAGTTGTCAGGGATTAAATCGTGCGCTAGCACTACCTAATCGATTGATAACACAATTTGGTCAGCCTGATGCGTTATTTGCTGCAGCACCAAAACAAAATAAACTTGGAAATTCATTACGCTCTCTTCAAACTTTAACACCTCTTGCGGTGAAAACATCACTGCCAATCCATTTAAATTACCATGCCAAAGAGATAGACCCATTACGTAATAAACTGCTGAGCGAAGAATATCAGAATTCAGTCATTTTTATTGCTTGGGAGCATGATAATTTAGTTAAAGTAGTAAGAGATATTGTGGCGCAATTTGGTGGTGATCCAAAAGCTATTCCTAAATGGGAAAGTGGTGATTTTGATAGTATCTATATATTAAAAATAATCAAAGAAGCAGATAAGAAAAAAGTGCTCTTTGAGCAACAGCATCAACAGCTAAATGATGTGCCTAAACAGTGTCCTTAGGCTGAAAAACGCAATATATCATTGTCATATATATTAAAATAAGCTCGATTAATCATTTCCATATGGTTTAATTTATTGCTACCTATTTTATTTCTTATTCAAAAACTATTCTTTTATTATCTGTTTATTACCATTGTTAGGTTTATTTTAAGTAAAAATACTTAAAATTCTAATTGTCGTGTTGGTTTATCTCCCTGTTTAGTTTACTCAATAAAGTATCCTGTTGATCATTGTGAAGTAATATTGTTATTTATCATTTGAATGATTTTAAATATATCCGATAATTAAAATGTTCTAATTTTTATTACTAGGTAATAATACGAATATTTTTACTTTATTCATATAATAGATAACTATTTTGTTATCAGTTATAGCCATTGAATAAAGTGGGGACACTATATTAAGCAACCAGAGGTAATATGTTACTACAAACCATTTTAGCAGCGCTGGGGCCCATTATCTTGGGGCTTTTAGTTGGCTGGCTTTCCGGTAAATATGGATTTATTAAAAGAGAGTATTCACAAGCCTTTGCTGATTTTGTCGTTAAAATTGCTCTGCCTTTTTCACTCTTTTTAGCGGCAACCCAAGCTTCTCCGTCGGTTTTCTTTAATATCGACTATCTATTAGCTCTCGCGGTAGGATTAATTGTTTCTTATCTTATTGGTTTTTTAGGCGGCAAGTTCTTTTTTAAACATGATAAAAAGAACTCAGCAATGCAGGCATTATCGGTTTCATTTCCTGATATGGCTTATTGTGGACCACCAGTATTACTGGCAACAGTCGGCTCATCTGGTTTGATTGCTATGGTGGTGGGAAATTTGATCTACACGGTAATTATTTTACCTTTTACTATCATGATCATTAGTGGTGCCAAACAAGGAAAAAGCATTTTACAGTCATTGCTTAATGCTATCTCTCAGCCATTAGTTTTCCTGCCTATTTTGGGGGCTATGCTAGCTATTTTCGGCGTTAAGCTACCAGAGATTTTACAAAACTCAGTGAATGAAATAGGGAAAACATCTGGTGGTGTAGCATTATTTTTCTTAGGACTATTAATTTCAGGGCTCAAACTCAAAGTTAATACTGAAATTGTTTTTAATGTGATAATAAAGAATGTTGTACAAGGGGCATTAATTTTAGGAACGGGATTTGCACTTGGATTAGAAACTGAATTATTAAAAGCCGTCTTTCTAATTGGTGTATTGCCTACTGCAACAGCGGTGCCTGCTTTAGCTATTACAAATAAGGCCTATGCTGATATGGCAACGGGCACTGTATTATTAAGTACGTTATGTTCATTACTTTCTATTATTGGTGGTATCACTATTGTAGAAATGATGTAATTTTCCTAAGTGTATTTACTTGGAAAAGGGTAATTAATAATAACGATGCAAATAAAAAATAAAACAGACCTTTAATTTCCGGTCTGTTTTATTTTTATCGGTAAGATATAACTAAGGTGTTTCTAATTTTAATATCTTAGCCGTTGATGCACGAATATTACGACAAGCATCGGCATCTATTTTGAGATCAATACCATAAGTTGGAATAATCGTTTTAAGACGATCTTCCCAACCCTCATTTTCAAGTTGCTGCTTAAAGCAAGATTTAATGATATTGATGGCAATAAATGCTGCTGTAGAAGCGCCAGGTGATGCCCCCAATAACACTGAAAATGATTTATCTGCGCTACTAATTAGCTCAGTACCAAACTCTAATACGCCATGATGTTTAGCTGCGGGTTTAATAATCTGCACTCGTTGACCTGCAACAGCTTCTTGCCAATCCTCATGTTGAGCCTGAGGATAGAACTGTTTAAGCATTTCAAATTGATGTGCTGACGTTTGTAATACTTGACCAATTAAATATTCAGTTAATGACCAGTTATCTTTCGCGACATCTAGCATAGGTTCAATATTGCTGGGGCGAATTGACTCAAATAAATCTAAATAGGAGCCGTGTTTTAAAAATTTACTTGAAAATCCAGCATAGGGGCCAAAGAGTAGGGAGCGTTTACCTGCAATAATACGAGTATCAAGATGGGGGACAGACATCGGTGGTGAGCCTACATCTGCTTTTCCATAAACTTTGGCATGATGGCGAGAGCTGATTTTATCTTCATCACAACGTAGCCAAATACCACTAACAGGGAAACCACCGTAGCCTTTACCTTCTGGAATACCTGATTTTTGGAGTAAATCGATAGCGCGTCCACCGGCACCAACAAATACATATTTAGCTGTAATTAGGTATTTATCATGGGTGGTGAGATCTTTAACTTCGATATTCCAACCACCAGTCTCATTTCTTTTGATATCAATAACATCATGTTTATAGTGCAACTCAAAATTATCTTGTTGAGAAAGTTGCTTAACTAATAGATGTGTTAATGCGCCATAATCGACATCAGTACCAGTAGCTACTCGGGTGACAGCAAGCTGTTGATTCGGATCACGCCCTTCCATAATTAATGGCGCCCAATCTTCAATTTGCTGTTTGTCTTCACTGTATTGCATATTTTCATAACAGTGATTGGCAGACATTTGGCGATAGCGTTGATGAAGGAATTTAACGTTATCTGCACCCCAAACAAAACTCATATGAGGGCAAGCATGAATAAAATCACGCGGATCGGCAATTTTTCCTTTTGTTACTAAATAAGACCATAATTGGCGCGATAAATCGAACTCGGTGTTCACTTCTAACGCTTTACTGATATTAACGGTGCCGTCAGGATTTGGTGGCGTATAATTTAGCTCACAGTTAGCAGCATGTCCTGTTCCCGCGTTATTCCATGAGTTAGAGCTTTCTTGACCACAATCATTAAGTCTTTCAAACATCGCGACTTTTAAATTAGGCTCTAGTTCTTTAAGAAGTGTGCCAAGTGTTGCACTCATAATGCCAGCACCAATGAGCGCGACATCTACATGTTCACTAATAGTTTTATTCATACAGACCCCAATTACTTAGTTGTTTTGGTAGGTTTAAAACATAATCCTGCATCTTCTTTGTAAACAACATAAGCTCGTCGCCAAGGTTCATCATCCATAAGACGCCATTTATGACCAGTGCCACTGTTATCTTGCGCTAACAACACATCACCGGGTTTAATGATAAAAGTTGAGCCATCTTTTGTTTCAAACTCTAATGTTCCTGATAACGTAATAACATAACGAGGAACGGGATCTTGATGCCAATCATATGAACCACCCGAAGTTGTTTCTCTAAACGATAACTCTGAAACAGCAATTGGCAAACTTTCACTATCACCTCGTGAACTATCCTTAAATTCGATGATACCTTCTTCAAATAAAGAGTTACCATCTTCTCCGGTCCATAAGCGAACACATCGTATCATTTCGTCAAACTCCTTTAATATTTTGATACTTAAAATTTGATATTAGTTTAGTATAGATAACTTTCTTATTATTTCTTCCAATCACTATCACAATTAGGCGTTTTTATTACTAAAATAATCGTAGCAGTAATTAAATAATATAGTTGATTATTATAGCTATTTAGTCTCTAACTTTAAGGGGAAGGTTTATTTTTATTGATGTGATATATAGATATGTTTGTGTTTTGTTTTTATTGAAAATAATTCGCTAAAAGATATTTTTTAAAGTTAATTATTTTTGGTTGTTGTGTCATATTTTAAGTATTAATACTGATAATTTATATTAATAAAAATAGTTAGAGTGCAGAGTTTGGATTAACGAAAATAGAGATATTTCCTCACGCTTTTGACGAAAGAGGGGGATTCTTTTTTTGTTATCGTTATAGTAATTACTCTCTTATTGGCATGTGATTAAGTTTAGCTGAAGGGTTGATTGGCGGTTTTTAGGTATCAGCACGATCAGTACACAGCATTATAGATAAGTTGATAACACAAGATAATCACAATAAAAATTAACATATATTATATTGTGATTATCAATGATTTTGAAATTTAGACACCAAAGTTAAAAGTAAAAACAGCTTCACCTATATAATCAATTCTATCAGTTAAATCGATATTGTTTTGTGCCAATTTTTTTCTTGATAAAATATACGCATACCTACTTTCGTTATAAGCTCCTATTTGTATTTTTGCATTAAACACTTTTCCAGCTATAAGTTTTAAATTGTTTTTATCAACCTGGGCTTGAGGTTCACTAGTTAACGCTGTTAAGGTATCTTTAAAAATAGTTGCAGACGATCCAGTCCAAATCTTATCTGCCACTCTTCCTAAATAAGCTCGTTTATTATCAACTTTGATATCAATGACATCAATTATATATCCACCAATCTCTTGTTCTGTATTTTTTGCATTAACTAATCCAAAAACGCTAATTTTCGCTGAATCTGTTGAACTTGTTTTATAAGTATCTGATACCTTAAGTGTTAAATAATTGCTTGCGTCACAGGATATTTTGATATTGGCACTCTTAGCTCCTAGTGCGTAATTTTCCTCAGCAGGAATAAAAGAGGGGGATATTACACCATAATCAATAATAATATCATTATCACCAGCATTAACGGTGCAAGTAGGGGG
>NZ_CAWQOK010000144.1:0-31473 GCF_963896075.1 Proteus sp. G4415 | reverse complement strand
ATATTATAAAATAAAACAAACCAATTCTTTTAAAACATAATTCGCTATCAATTAGTGCATTCTTCTTTATGCTCAATATCAATTTTCATTTTATATGACTAATATCATCAACGATTAAAAATAAAAACCTTATTTTTTCAATAAGATACTGATGATACTATCTCATTTTGAGAACAATGATATAATAGGCGCTTTACCTCATAAACTCTGATGATTTACGGAGCTCAATATTTATGCAACCACAATTTGAAAACGCAAAAAACACCGTAAAAACATTATCAGTGTTTGATTTTGATGGTACTTTAACCTATCACGATAGCTTTATCCCTTTTCTAAAGTTTGCCTTTGGGCGTCGTAAATTTGCTCGTCGTATTATCAAAATGGTATTCCCCACATTACGTTGTTTTAGACGTAAACTGACTCGTGATGAATTAAAAGAAGTGCTGATTAAAACTTTTTTAACCGATATCAAAGAAGAATGGCTCAAAGAAAAAGCCGAAGCCTTTTGTAAAGCTTACTGGAGTAAGTTAATGCGTCCTGCAGGTTTATTAGCCGTTGCTGAAGAGATTAACCGTCATGCTGAAGTGACCATTTGTTCAGCTTCTCCAGCTATGGTGTTGCAACCTTTTGCGGATCGACTTGGTATAAAGTTAATAGGAACAACACTTGAAGTGGTTGATGGTGTGCTGACAGGAAAAATCATTGGCAATAACTGCCGTTGTGGCGAAAAAATCAAACGATTAGAGCGTGTCTATGGCGATCTTACTCAATACCACTTAAGGGCGTGGGGCGATTCACGTGGTGATCATGAATTACTCTATGCTGCACAAGATCCACATTGGCGCTATTTCCACACAGGAAGTAATAAGTCAAAAAAATCACCTATTAAAATAACGCTTAAAAAAGACTCATAAGTGTTTATATAAAAATAAAGCGGGAAACGTATTTTCCCGCTTTATCCATAAACTAACTATTTATCTAGTCATCTTGGCGCTTTTATTAGCGAAAGATTAAATATTGACGCCATGTTGTGCGGCTAGTGCGCCTAAACCACCCGCAAAACCTTGGCCTACTGCTTTAAATTTCCAATCTGAACCATGACGATAGAGTTCACCAAAGATCATCGCCGTCTCCGTAGAGGCATCTTCAGAAAGATCAAAACGTGCAATTTCAGTGTTATTGTCGTTATTATAAACGCGCATAAAACTGTTGCTCACCATACCAAAGTTTTGTTTGCGGTTTTCAGCATCGTAAATAGTGACAGCAAAAACCAGTTTTTTCACTTCAGCAGGAACTTTGGATAAAGTGATTTTGACTTGTTCATCATCACCTTCGCCTTCTCCAGTACGATTATCGCCTTGGTGTTCAACACTACCACATTGGCTCACTTTATTATTAAAGAAGATAAAACTTGCATCTGAAAGCACTTTTCCATCTTCACCGACCATGAATACTGACGCATCTAAATCAAACTCAGCGCCATCTGTCACGCGGGCATCCCATCCTAAACCAACCATAGCCACCGTCATGGTTGGTGCTTCTTTAGTTAGCGAAACATTACCACCTTTAACAAGGGAAACAGCCATATCAAAGCTCCTACTGTGTTGAATAAACTGACAATTAGGAATAACTGCCAGTAATTTGTGATTTCATAACATACGATTAAGAGGCGTTAATACCATATTGCGCACATACTGAGCCTAAGCCCCCTGCATATCCTTGGCCTACAGCACGGAATTTCCACTCACCGTTATGACGATATAACTCACCAAATAACATCGCCGTTTCCGTTGATGCATCTTCCGTTAAATCATAACGAGCAACTTCAATTTGGTTGTCATCATTAACTAAACGAATAAACGCACCAGATACCTGACCAAAGCTTTGACGACGCGCTTGCGCTTCATGGATAGTCACTACAAAGATAATTTTTTCGACATCACTGGGGATGGTATCTAGTTTGATTTTTAGTGCTTCATCATCACCATCACCTTCACCTGTTCGGTTATCACCAGTGTGAACAACAGAGCCGTCGGCAGATCTTAAGTTGTTATAAAAAATGAAATCGGCATCGCTACGTACTTTTCCATTAGCGGCTAACAGAAATGCAGATGCATCTAAGTCAAAATCTTGACCATCTGTAGAACGGGCATCCCAACCAAGTCCGACTAGGACGTTTTTCATCGTTGGGGCTGCTTTGCTTAAAGAAACATTACCACCTTTAGAAAGAGAAACGCTCATCTTCAACCTCTTCAATTTATGTTGCGATATTCTAATTTCCCAAGAATATCGGTTATCATTATTTACCTTATTTATTCTTTTTTTCTGGGAATACAAAACTTGCCAGAATACCCAGAGCAAGAACACCAAGCACTACGAATAGGCTGGTTGTCGCGGAAATGCTATATCCATGCTGCCAAATATGATCTGTTGCATTAAGCCCCAGCTTTACAGCAATAAAGAACAGCAATGCAATAACCGCTTTTTCAAGGTGAATCAGATACTGTTTTAATGCCTCTAACACAAAGTAGAGAGTACGTAAGCCCAAAATAGCGAACATCATTGCACTATAAACAATCAGTGGCTCACGACTAACGGCAATGATTGCAGGCACCGAATCGAAAGCAAACATCACATCAGAAAGCTCTACCACCGCCACACACAACATAAGCGGTGTCGCATATAACGCAGCTTTTGTACCTCGCCCGATAGTTATGTCTTTGTTTTCCGGTTTTGCTAACTCTACATCAACCTCTTTTTGTGTTAATAAGAAGGCATGTCCAGTAATTTTTGGCCATATAGGGAAAAATCGTTTTACTAAGCGATAAGCAAGATGCTGTGAATAGTCTTCAATTTCTTCACTATCATTCCCACTTCTCAGCATCATTACGGCTGTCCAAGCAACAATCAGAGCAAAGACTATCTCAACGTAAGGCCCTAAACTTAATAAGCCGGTACCAATAGCAACAAAGATCGCACGGAATACAATGGCACCAATGATCCCCCAATACAGAATGCGGTGACGGAAACGATCAGGAACCGCAAACCAAGAGAAAATCGCCATCATGACAAATAGGTTATCGACAGACAGTACTTTCTCTAATGCATAACCCGTCACGAATAAGCTTGCAACTTCTGCACCATGGTGGACGTATAAAAAACCCGCGAATGCCATGGCAACGACTACCCAGAATATTGACCAAAAAACAGCATTCTTTAACGTTATCGGCTTATCTGCACGATGCATAAATAAATCGATAAAAATAGCGCCTATCGCAAGTACAACAAAAACAATGACAGTTTCTGTCGGAAAACCAATATGTGTGGATACCATAATTATTCCTAAACGGTTCCCTATATAAAATTAATTACAAATCAAACTCTGCGGGCTCAAAGCCTAATGCAACGGCAATAGCACGCACCGCCTCTTTTTCGTCATTGTCAAAATCACCATCACTTTTCGCAACAGCAATACCGACACGGATCGCTAATTGTGCAGCTTCTGGCTGATCTTTCATTGCCAGAATATACTTCATCGTTTCACCTTTACCGACTTCAGTATCAAATTCAAAACTGCTAATTAGCTTATTAAAGAATTCGATCACCTCGGAGGTATCAAAGACTTTAAGCTCTTCTGATGCTTTTAAAAAACCGAGCATCTTCTGCTTTTCTTCAGAACTCACACCATCGCTGGCAATAGCGATACGAGCACAAACTGCGACCGTACCTTGCATAAATTTTTTGTTTTTAAAACGACTGACTTGCTTAGTTAACTCCGCTCGCCCGGAATTAAAACCTTCTTTTAATTTATTGAAAAAACTCATTTTTATTCTCCTTATTTCGTGTATTCACTTAGATCCAGCAGTCCAGCGAAATCCCCATCCGTAGGCATTATCCATATCGCGATGGCCTTTAAAAAATTCATTGAGACGTTCAACTTTGATTGATCCGTTTTCATTAACAAGTCGTGCGATGGCACACATAGCTCGACCATTATTACCATCCGTTAAACGTGTTTCGATAGGTGGTTGCTCGGGAACATGAATAGTGACCACACCATCTGTTTGACTCCAGTTAGGAACCCCTTCATAAATAAAAGTAAAAATAAGCACTTGCTTGATATTTTTCCATTCACGTCCATTGATAAAAATCCACTCGCCACCCGCTACATCACCAGTGCGATCATCACCTTGTAACTCAACATAAGGCATGCGATTAAAATCACCGAATCCATTTCCTAAGGCTTGGATCACTGACTTATAACCATCTTGTAGTTCAACAAAGGCGCCAATATCTAAATCAATACCTTTGTTACCACCAAATAATCCACCTAATAACCCGGAACCACCGCTTTTACTTTCTCGATGCCAATCGAGGTTAATGCGGATTTTGCCGAAATCATCCTTTTTAGTTAAGCTAATTGCAGGTTTCTCTTTAGTTAGCGAAACCTTGCTTAAGTTCACTGAGCTCGGTGCTGGTGCTGGTGCTGGTTCAGGATCAGCAATATCAACACCAAAATATTCCGCCAATGGTTTTAATCCACCGTTAAATCCTTGTGCAATAAACCGAAATTTCCAGCTTCCATTGCGACGGTATAGCTCACCTAAAATTAATGCCGCTTCAGTGCGTCCATTGATATCAACATGGCCGTTCGCAACGACATTATTGTTAGCATCAACTTGAATAGACAAATGTTGTAGATGAGCAATGGTTTGTTGCCCCTCACAAGTAGCTGTAAAAGCAATTCTATCGACATCAGGACGTAAGCGAGTTAAGTCAACCGTAAACGACGTGCTATTACCTGCTGTTGCATAAATAATAGTACGGTCATCATTGGTGGTTTGACCATAAAACACCATATCAGCATCACCGTTCACTTTTCCTGAGGCATAAAGCCTAAATGCAGATACATCAACAGGTGAGCCTGAGTGAATACGCACCATTAACGTTTGATCAGGTACGGATATATTTCCGCCAGGTGTTAGGGTCATTTATCGCACCACCGTCGCCAAAATATCTGGCATCATCTCGTCAATGACAAGCCCTTTACAAGGTGAGCCAAAAGCCGTGAAATCCCATTGTCCGTGATTACGTTGTAAAGCGGCAATCACGATCCCAGTATGAGCGCCTTGTTCCGTTAATTTGTAATGAGCAAGCTCTTTATTGGTTGTTTTATCGACAACTCGACAAAACGCATTTTCAACTTCATTAAAAGTCTGCCCACGGAAACTATTGACAGTGAAAACCAAATATTCAACCAATGAAGGAAGACGATTTAAATCAACAAAAATAGTTTCATCATCACCATCACCCTCTCCTGTTAAGTTATCTCCTGAGTGAATAACGGACTGACAAGTTGATTTTAGTTTACGAAACCAAATAGTATCGATTTGTTTACCATTTACATCGAGTAATACACAACTTGCATCTAAATCTATCGAATTATTACCACCAAAGAGTCCACCGAGAAATCCCTTTTTCTTAATAGGATCCCAGCCTAAACCAAACATTAGGTGACTCAGTGCAGGGGCTTGTTTACTGAGAGAGACTGTCTGATCCTTGCGTAATGAAACCATAATTAACTCCCTTCAAAGGTAGAATGAAACAACAATATCACTTGCATATAAATACAAATTATAAATCATCATATCATGATGAAGTAGTTCGGCAAGTCTATTTTTATCAACTTACTTCAAGAGATTGTAAACGTATTGAAATAAAAGAAATTTTTATAGATAAACACAATTAAAACTTAAGTTAAAAACAAAAAATACCGCATTAACCTAATTATTTTAAATTAAAGTAAAATAGATCACATTATGATTGACATGATTGAATAGAAACTTCATGATGAGAAAACAGGTTTTAGCTTAAACATTCACAGTATGTGACGTTATGTTCAACACGGCTTAGCTTATACCCAGATAAATGCACTTAAAAAACTAATTAGTACGGATAATAAAGAATAATGAATAGTTTGATTGGCTCTTCTGTTTATCGTCGCCAACTCACTTGTGGCACATTAAGCGTAACGCCAAATTGCTCATTAGAACATCTTGATGAACTTTTTGATATTGCGGAAAGACGCAACCCTAAGCGCGCTTTTTTGTTTGTCAGTAAAGTATTAGGGCGCCATATTCCTGTTTCACCGAAGAAAATGCGTGAAACTTATCAACAAATGGCCAAACAATTTCCTCAATCACTCGAAGGCCCTATTCTTTTTATTGGTATGGCAGAAACTGCGGTCGGTTTAGGTGCGGGAATTTTTGATGAAGTAAGAGGTCGCTATCCTCAAGCCCTCTACCTTACTTCAACGCGCCATCCTATTGCTGATGGTGAATTATTCTGTAAATTTAAAGAAAATCACAGCCATGCAACTGATCACCTACTTTATTTGCCTCATAACCTAGAACAACGCCAATGGATCCAGCAAGCGAAAACCATTGTGTTAATTGATGATGAAGCAACCACAGGTAATACCTTTCTTAACTTGCTGTCTGCATTACGTGAAGAAGGTAAGTTAACACAAATTAAGCAGATTATTGCTGTCACATTAACCGATTGGAGTGGTGATGCTCTGCAAAAGCGTTCACCATTACCCATAACAACCTTCTCTTTAGTGCAGGGAAAATGGCAATGGCAAGCCAATCCCGATGCACCATTACCTGTTATGCCAAATGTCAATATTACTGCTTCAGGACAGGTTGCTATCACAGGAAAACAAAGCTGGGGACGCTTAGGCATGACAACCCCTGCTAATGATCTTGGCCTATTTATTCATGTTTCTGAGGGTGAAAAAATATTGGTTTTAGGCTCTGGTGAATTTGTCTGGGAACCCTTTTTATTAGCAGAACGCTTAGAAAAACAAGGGGCTATTGTAAAATATAGCTCGACGACTCGCTCACCTATTGCCACTAATTTTGCTATCCAATCAGCGATAACTTTTACTGACAATTACGGATTAGGCATTCCTAACTTTGTCTATAACGTGGCTCATCAGCAATTTGATCGCATTCTGCTTTGTTGTGAAACCCCTGCCGAAAGTATTGATAGTCAACTTATTAAGGCTCTCTATAAAGTTGCCCCTATTGTTGAAGTAATTAGCTATGACTAACCCTGTTATTTTAGCCGATCTTGACGATACCTTATTTCAAACTCGTCGCAAAATGGTGGATGAGTTAGCGCTTGCACCCTATAAAACTGGTGCGTTGGATAGAAGTTTAGCGCCACGTAGCTTTATGACTCAAGAGCAAGCTATGCTGGTTGATTGGATGCTAGAACATGCTGATTTAATTCCAGTCACAGCACGTGGAACGGAAGAAATGAGCCGTGTCACTATTCCTTTTCATTCATGGGCTATTACCACACACGGTGCTGTTGTCTTAACCCCAGAAAAAGTCACAGATGAACAATGGCAACACCATATCACACAAAGCTTAACACCTTATAAGCAACCTTTACTTAGGTTACAGCAATCTATTACCCAATTAATGGCTGAACGTAATATTGATGGTTGGGCGAGAATTAACTATGAATATGATGATTTACCCGTTTATTTAGTGATGAAGCATAACGATAGCGCTCGATTAGATGAGCTATATGCTATCGGTGATGAGATAGAAAAAATATTCTCAACCAAAGGTTTTTATATTCATCGTAACAGTAACAATATTGCTTGGTTACCTGAGCCAATTGAAAAAGGTAAAGCCGTCACTTATTTGCTTAATAAATTAAAAGCAGAACGTGGCGTTTTTCCTGTAATTGGTTTCGGCGATAGCCTAAGTGATCATCGCTTTATGAAATTATGCAATTGGTATGCTATCCCCCGCCAAAGCCAATTCGCGAATGCGATCAACACAAAAATTTTTGGAGAATAAACATGATGGATCATCAGCCTTTTTCAGGCTCTTATCTACTGGGTGATGTTGATTTTTTACTGCAACCCGTCAAGATTGAAATGACACCTGTTGAGTTAAAAGAAGAACTTATACAGTCTGGTAAACGTCACTATTCTGATATGTTAAGCCAAGAGCCAGAACCCACAACCTGGCATCTTGAACTGTTTGAAAAAGCACTGGCTGCTGGCGCAACACGTTTAGCAACACAAGTAATTATGCTAGCAAAATCACTTATTGCGCATTTTGGTGACACCCCTATTATTCTGACAAGTCTTGTGCGTGCGGGTGTTCCACTTGGCGTGATGTTACAACAGACCTTGCGCAAAATGGGAAAAACGTCTTATCACTATGGTATTAGCATTATTCGTGATAGGGGTAT
Source organism: Proteus sp. G4415 (assembly GCF_963896075.1). Taxonomy (NCBI): domain Bacteria; kingdom Pseudomonadati; phylum Pseudomonadota; class Gammaproteobacteria; order Enterobacterales; family Morganellaceae; genus Proteus; species Proteus sp. G4415. Next base: position 23,196 of record NZ_CAWQOK010000144.1, on the reverse strand, counting down.
TGATAACGAAGCGCTTTCATGGATTGAGCAACGCCATGGGACAGAAGGTATTGTATTTGTTGATGGGTGGACAGGAAAAGGCGCTATCACAAATGAGTTAATTCGTTCATTGGCGGGACGTGAAGGTTTTCCTGCACAACCCCATCTTGTCGTCCTTGCTGATCCTTGTGGTTGCGCTTGGTTAAGTGCCAGTGATGAAGATTGGCTAATCCCTTTTGGGATTATGGGAGCGCCCGTTTCAGGATTAATTTCACGTTCAATTTGGACAGAGCAAGGCTTCCATGGTTTTGTCGATTGCCAACATTTAAAACAATATGAATGTAGTCGCTATCTTGTTGATACTGCGGGAAAAATAGTTGACGCCTTAATAGATAACGATATTCCACTCGCCACATTTAAACATCAACCGTCAGACTTAAAAAAACTGAGCGAAAATGTCGTTAGTTTACTTGCCAACAAATATGACATTTCAAATATCAATCGTATAAAACCCGGTATTGCTGAAGCAACTCGCGCCGTTTTACGCCGTGTACCTGAGCATATTCTGGTAAAAGAAATTGCAGATCCTGATGTTGCATTACTGATTTATCTTGCTAAACAAAAAAATATTACTGTAACCGAGGCAGGTAAAGCATTAGGACAATATCGTGCCGTTACTATCATTAAAAAGGTGCAATAATGATTGAACGATTATCCCCTTGGAATTTAGGGGCAACGCTGTATATGCCCGCAACACGAACCGATATCGCCGCAACAATTATTGATCAAAAAATTGATGGATTACGTTCATTAATTATTTGTTTAGAAGATGCCGTCAGTGATACTGATATTCCACAAGCATTACAAAATCTAGCAACATTATTAACCACATTATCAGACTATAAAAAGCATCATGATTGTACTGAATGGCCGTTGCTATTTATACGCCCCCGCCATACAGAAATGGCGCAATGGCTGGTTGAGCATGTAGATTTAACCGTGATTGACGGCTTAGTATTACCTAAATTTACCCAAGCTTCATTACCCCTTTGGTGGCGTATCATCAAACCCACCCATTTATGTATGATGCCAACATTGGAAACAGAAGAAGTGTTCGACGTTCTTCAAATGACCTCACTGGCAGACTTGCTACTAGCTCACCCTTGCCATAAGAGAATTATTGCCTTACGTATCGGTGGAAATGATTTAATGAATGTTATTTCTCTTAGACGTAATCGCCATTTAACACTCTATAATGGACCTATGGGATACGTGATAAAAATGTTGGTTGCTGTATTTGGTGCTCGTCAGTTTGCGCTTACCGCTCCTGTTTGTGAGCATATTGATGATCAACAAATTATGGATAGAGAATTAGCCCTCGATATTGCCAATGGTTTAGTGGGCAAAACCGCTATTCATCCCAAGCAGATAGACAAAATAGAACAGGCATTAATGGTATCTCAGTCTGATCATTCCGATGCGTTGCGCATCTTAAATTCAACACAAGCCGTATTTAAATCTCATGGTGCCATGTGTGAACCGGCAACACATCGCCGTTGGGCATTAAGTATTTTAACTAGAGCAAAACTGTATGGCATTATTCCCAATTCAAAAAATAGTGTTCAACGATTTAATACACCATAAGTTTAAATATTCGTTTTTATATTTACTATAAGCATTTTTTTATTTATTAATATTTTAAACTTAGTCTCTAGTTAAAGAATAATATCTTTAACTAGAACTTCTATTTATAAAACTTTAACATATTATTTAACAATATTTTTATTTCGGTTGTTATTTTATAAAATCTTTAATATTTGACATTATTTCAGATATACTTGTAGAAAAATAATACAGACACAATAAAAGCTGGGTCTAATTTCTTAACACACAATTGACAGATACGTGGTAACCAAACATGCAATTGAGCTCTCGCCAAATCAGAGTTTTTAAGCTGGCTATACTTTTAAGTACAGGGAAAAAAGTCCCCACGATTAAGATTATTTCTGCTCTTGAATGCTCGGAGCCAACGCTCACCCGTGTTTTAAAAGAAATAAGAGAGTCTTATAGTGCTGAAATTAAGTACAGTAAATCATCCAGATCGTATCAAATGACTGAACGAGGTCAGCTTGATAATAAAACATTACGTCGTATGCGAGAGGCATTATCTTCGAATGAAGAACTACAACATAGTGGCACAACGAGTCGTGTTTATTTAGATAAAGATAAGAAAAAATCAGTATCACTATCTTTAAAAATGTCAGCACTACGGAAAATAGATAAACTTTCGTTTTTAAGAAGTACAACCCGAAGTCAGACGGTTGAGTTTCTTGTTGATAATTATGTAGAACATTTAATTCAAGTTGCTCTCCAAGATAAAAAATAAATAGGGTAATTATATGAAATAACTTGGTATTTAATATCGAGTTATTTCATTGATATTTTTCAATAACCCTGTACGGATAATTGTCATTCCCCCTAATGGTAAAATAATGTTTATACGTTATTTATTTTATTCATTTAATGTGATTGATTAAATCCGTTATGTTTCACATTTTCTAATCTGAATTGTATAACCACTTTTAAATCTTTAGCCGGTTTACCTGATTCGTATCGCCAATGCTTCATCGCCAGTGAAACAGAAGGAGCAAATATCGCTGCAATAGGATCATCTGATATCCTAATATTTTGTACGTTACCATTTTTATCCACATCAAACCTAACCTCTACATCGCCTTCAATATTAGCGGTTTTAGCGCCTGTAGGATAATAAGGAAATTGTCGTGATACTATTTTCGGTTTTTCGACAGAAACTACAGTAGCTTCTTTTTGCATATCCAAAGGTATCGTTTTTATTGCATGAGCAACAAACCCACTTAATAAAAGAATACCGCCAAATACCCCCAAAAGAATAAATTTTATTTTCATAATTGTTATCAGAGTAATTTTTAAGACATTAATAATTCTAATGATAATTTGCTAACTTAAAAAGAGTATAGCGATTTTAAAAAAATACTCTATATATTAAAATTCAAGATTACGAATAAAACGATAATCCGCAGACGACTTCTTAAGTCGATAGAGACTAGCAGGGCGTCCCTTCTCAGCACGTTTTTCTCCGGTATCAATTAATAAGTCGGCTTGTTCAATCCGTCGTCTAAAAGATTTTTTCTGGATCTCTTTACCTATCAATATCTCATGCACATGCTGTAATTCAGGCAAAGTAAACACTTCAGGTAACGCAAATCCCGGCACAATAGAATAAAGCGATTTTTGCTTTAATCGCTCTCTCGCTTGCGCAATCAGTTCATTATGATCAAATGCCAGATTTTTCTGTGCTACTTCATCAATAGGTAACCACATCACATGATCCACACTATCAATATGCGCTTTACATGCTTGGTGAGCAATTAACGCCGTGTAACATACAGTAACAGACCAACCTCTTACATCGCGCTGATTATTTCCCACTGAGCAGAGTTGTTCAATATACGGCGGGATCACCCCTGTTTTCTCTTTTAATTTTCTGAGCACAGTATCTTCTAGGCAGTTGTCTTGTGTTTCATCAACAAAGCCACCAGGTAATCCCCATTTTCCTTTTTCAGGATGATTAGCTCTTTCCACCAAGAGCACTTTTAACTGCCCTTCATGGTAAGTGAATAGTACTGAATCAACAGTAATAAGCGGCGATAGAAAATCACGGCGATTGTAATTTGCTAAAAAATTTTGTTCGTTCATGGTCTGCACTTTATAAAAAGATAATGAGTTTATTTTAATGTTAAACACATGAAAATCAAATTTTGTCATAAAGACACTAAATGACTTGACACCAATAGTGTCCATAAGACAATATGTAGTTAATGTCATAAAGACACTAACTGGAGAAGACTATGTTTAACTTAAATTATTTCAAAGCAGACTCATCAACATTTATTATTAAATCGGTCAACGGGAAAGTGCGCCAACAAGGTAAAGGCTTAAGTTTTTGGTATAATTCGGCGACAACATCTATTGCAGCACTGCCGTTAAATGCACAAGAAGCCCCTTTTATCTTTAACTTCCAAACTGCTGATTTTCAGGCACTACGTATTCAAGGACAAATTTCATTCCAAGTCACATCACCTGAAAAAGCTGCTGAAGTCCTCAACTTTAATTTAAGTAAGAATGGCAAATCTTACGCCAGCGAAGATCCCCTAAAGCTCAACGATCGCGTGGTGCGTATTGCTCAAACCCTGATCCAAGCCAAGATCCAAAGCACCCCTTTACGAGAAGCACTACAACTTAGCCAATCCTTGGTTACTTTAGTGATGAAACAACTTACTGAACACCCTTCCTTAGAGGCCTTAGGTATTACTATTTTAGATGTTTCTATCGCGGCCATCTCACCCTCTCCCGAAACACTTAAAGCATTAGAAGCTGAGGCGCGGGAATCCTTACTCAAAGAGGCTGATGATGCAATTTATGCACGTCGTAAATTCTCAGTAGAGCAAGAGCGCACCATTAAAGAAGCTGAATTAGAAACAGACTTATCTATACAGCGTAAACGACAAGAAATTGAAGAAGCTCGTTTAGAAAATGAACGTACCCTATTACGTGAACAAGCCGAAATAGAAAAAGAGCGTCTTGAAGCCAAAGTCAATGCCGAAGCAAAACGTAAAGAATTAGTCGCGTTAAGTACGGAAAATCAACGCATACAATCTGATGCTGATGCTTATGCAATTGAAGCAACTATGCGAGCTTACCGTGAGTTGCCCGTTGAAAATCTCAAAGCAATGGCTCTAGCAAAAATGGACTCACAACAATTAATGGCAATGGCATTTGAAACTTTAGCGCTTAATTCAGGAAAAATTGGTGAATTAAATATCACTCCTGATTTATTTAGCCAATTTATGAAAAAAAGAGGATAACCTATGAAAAATAATACCGATTTTCGTTTCATATTAGTGATGCGAAAAAGTCGCCTACAAGAATTAATTGAGCGTTTTAACACTTGGTCACAAGCCAAATTCTATTTAGAACATAACCATGTTGAGGTAACAGATTATCTTAATGAACATAATCTCTATCAAAAACAACTCACAGAAGCTGAGCTTATTTTAAAATCATTTGGACGTTTTCAGCTCTTGGAAAGAGGATTATTGCCTAGTTATCAATTTTCCTCTCATGATATTGTAGTGGTAATAGGTCAAGATGGCCTCGTCGCTAATACTCTGAAATATCTTAATCAACAACCCGTTATTGCCATCAATCCAGATCCTTCAAGATGGGATGGTAAGCTCTTGCCCTTTGATATAGGGCAATTGAAAGAGATTATAATTAATACAATAAATCACAAAATGCCTTTTAATTCGGTCACTTTTGCACAAGCAAAAACCAATGATGGTCAATCACTGTTAGCGGTTAATGACTTATTTATTGGCCCTAAAAGCCACACTTCCGCACGTTATATCTTACAATGGGGAGACTCTCAAGAAGTGCAATCCTCATCAGGCATTATTGTATCAACGGGACTTGGCTCTACAGGGTGGTTTCAATCTATTCTTGCTGGAGCCATGGCCATCACCGGAAAAGCATCACACCCTCTTTTACAAGGGTTTAGCTGGAGTGATAAAAAATTACAATTTAGTGTAAGAGAGCCATTTCCTAGTAGAACAACAGGCACCGCTTTAACTTTTGGCACGATTGAGCCGGACTCTCCATTGCAATTAGGATCTTTAATGCCCGAAAATGGTGTTATTTTCTCAGACGGCATTGAAGAGGATTATTTACATTTTAATGCTGGCTGTATTGTGCAAATCAATATCGCAGATAGACAAGGGCAACTCATCGCCCCTAAGGGGCGTCAGCCTATTCAATGATGATTATTTAGCACTATTTCTAGCCCTGAAATCATCACATCAAGCACAAAAAGGAATGCAGCTTCACCATTATCACTATCCATAATATCAATAGCTTGCGTTAATAATGGTGGGTAGTTTATCTCTGTTTTTGGCACTTTTTCTCGCTCTTTTTGGCTCTCTTGATGTTCTTGGGTTTCAAGCACTGAACCAAGTGTAAAATGCGCGATGGAACTTAATGCATAAACAGCTTGCGTTAACGTAAAGCCAGCATCGCACAAAAATTGCAATTGTTGCTCTGATGTCTCAAATTGATTGGCTGATGGTCGTGTGCCTGCATGGATCTTTCCACCATCACGATACATTAATAGCGCCTGACGAAAACTTTTTGCGTTATTACGCAAAAAATCCTGCCAACTTTCATTCGCTAATGGCAAAACATGATGATGATGCTTTTGTAAAATAGTCTCAGCTAAAGCATCTAATAACGCACGTTTATTCTTTACATGCCAATAAAGTGTCGGTTGCTCTACCCCTAATTTTTGTGCCAACTTACGTGTTGTTAACCCTTCCATACCGACTTCATTTAATAAAATCAATGCGTTATCAATAACCTGTTCTTTATCTAATTTTGCCATTTGCGTCCTCATAATAAAATATTCTTGACAATCTATCACTGATAGAGATATTTTTCACCTCTCTATCAGTGATAGATTTTTAGGATACTTATGAATAAATCAATTATTATCATACTGCTTGTCACAGTATTAGATGCCATTGGTATTGGCCTTATCATGCCAGTACTACCAACACTATTAAACGAGTTTGTGAGCGAAAACAGACTTGCCAATCATTACGGTATATTATTAGCACTCTATGCGACGATGCAGGTGATCTTCGCACCTATTTTAGGAAAATTATCAGATAAATATGGCAGAAAACCTATTTTATTATTTTCGCTATTGGGTGCGGCATTAGATTACCTATTAATGGCTTGCTCTACCTCATTATGGATGCTCTACATTGGACGCATTATTGCGGGTATAACAGGAGCCACAGGTGCTGTATGCGCATCAGCAATGACTGATGTTACTCATCCTCATGAAAGAACACGCTATTTCGGTTTTTTGGGTGGTGTATTTGGTGTGGGTTTAATTATTGGCCCCATGTTAGGGGGATTACTGGGTGAGATCAGCGCCCATACGCCATTTATCTTTGCGGCTATTTCTCATTCGTTATTATTTATATTTTCATTACTTTGTTTCCAAGAAACTCAAACCACAAAAATATCGACTGAAATATCCGCATTAAATCAGGATACAGCGCCTCACTCTGCCACTGGTTTTATTAAAAAGAGTCTCTTTTTTTGGCTTATTGCCTATTTTATTATTCAACTAATAGGGCAAATTCCGGCCACTATTTGGGTGCTATTCACACAAGTTCGTTTCGCTTGGCACACTACTGAAGTAGGTTTATCTCTTGCATTTCTTGGTGTATTACATATTTTTTTTCAAGCGGTTCTCGCAGGAAAACTGGCGCAAAAATGGGGAGAACGCAACACAGTTATCATTAGCATGTCAATTGATGCATTTGGTTGCTTATTATTAGCCTGGATAAGCCATGTTTGGGTTATGCTCCCCGCTTTAATCTGTTTAGCTGCGGGAGGAATGGGACAACCTGCTTTACAAGGATATTTATCAAAATCTGTTGATCATCATGTTCAAGGACAATTACAAGGAACGTTAGTCAGTCTAACGAATATAACTGGGATTGTCGGCCCGTTACTCTTCTCTTTTATTTATAGTTACAGCGTTGAATATTGGGATGGCTTATTGTGGTTTATTGGTGCAATGCTTTACAGTGGGTTACTTGTAGCCAGTTATTTTAAACAGAAATCACCAATATTAAAAAAATTTCCCTCATAACATACTTGTCATTAAACAGGTTGAAGATCAAGACTGGCTTCCTTGCAGACTTGATCTTCATTTATCGTGATAAACGTTCCTTGTCTCCACGTCGCGCAGTCTCGATACTCATCTTGAGCAACCCAATTTACGCTACTTGCAATCCATACCAATCAATAGCGCTATTGGATATCACTTAATTCCCTATGATGCGAAACCACACAAATATCATAAAATACAAATATAACGCTCAACTTATTGATTATTGATAATTAATCATTGGTCACTTAGTTTTTCTTCCGTGAAAATAGCTCATTTCCTTTTTTCCTTAGCCAAATTTCGACAAGTTGATAACCGGCGATCCCCAGGGCAGAGCCGATCCCCATAACCGCAATAGGATGAATACCCGGCCATAAAATCAACAGAGCACCTGCCACAACAGAAACCGCTGATCCTAGGATGATCCTGCCAATAAATAGTCGTAATGTGATAACTTCATTAGCAACTAGCATCTTCCCTAATGCAATAAAAGCGCCAACAACTACCAATGATACTAGTGTGTGATCATATTCATCCATGAATATACCTCGCATTCGCTTACAGTATTTAGCCGTAAAAAGAACCCTCACCTCCTAGTATCAATCAGATAATCTGTATGGAATATGCAAGATCCTTTTGCTCAAGGATAAATACAACGTCCTTTTGTACTATCCTTGCCCACTTCCTTGTTAATTTGTAATAGGTTATCCATTACCTATTTTTCTCCACATATTAGTCATTACAACAAATTAAATAATATCTAAATTCAATACGTTGTATCTCCACATGTAGGTTTAACGTGAAATCATTATCTATAAATTTTGTATTTTATACTAGTAACTTTGTTCGGTTATTGTCGGTTAATGGTGTTTAACCGAGGTTAACCGAATTATTTTTAGTTAAATAAACAAATAAACTTGTTTTTCATGATAAAAATCAGTTAACAACAAATTAAAATACAAAAAAACAATAATATTACTGGTGATTGTACAAACTTAGGCTAATATAGAAGGTGGTGATAGGTTGATAATAAAGAGAAAATACCATGCGTGTTTTAACAATTTACTGTCCTGAATGTGGTGAAAAAGCGATGATAAAGAAAAGTAATCGCAAGCATAAAGAGTTAACAGATCTTTACTGTGCCTGCCGTGATCCGCTTTGTGGGCATACCTTTGTGCTAAATCTTACCTTTAGTCATACTCTAAGTCCCAGCGCCAAAAAACAAGATGCCCTTTTATTAGCAATGATAAAAAATCTCTCGCCACAGCAACGAGAAAAAGCCTTAACCTTGTTACAAGAGATATAACGCTTTTTTACTTACTCTATTTTGCCTTGATTTTATGATCCTGCTCCCATTCTGGCAGGTAAATAAGTTAACTGGTTCTTATATAACCATAAATGATGTAGATTTAATTTAATCCAACAGAAATATTCTTATATCGCTTATTAAAGCAACATAGCAATTCAACAACCACAGAACGCGGTTTTGATTAAAAAAGCCATAAAATGAGTCATTCCTTTAATCAGAATTTGTCGAAATCTTATGTAACAGCATTCTGTTACATAAAATTTCAATACAAGTTTCAAATGGAGTATATAGATGAAAAAGCTTATTAATCGTGTTGATGATGTTTTATCAGAACAACTGCAAGGTTTTGCTAAAGCCCACCCTGAAATCAATCTCCATCCCTCTTCTTTTTATGTCACCCGTCATGATGCCCCCGTAAAAGGTAAAGTAGCCCTTTTATCTGGAGGTGGCAGTGGACATGAGCCAATGCATGCCGGTTTTGTTGGAAAAGGCATGCTTGATGGGGCATGCCCTGGTGAGATCTTTACCTCACCAACCCCAGATAAAATGTACGATTGCGCAAAAGCAATTGATAGCGGTGAAGGTGTATTAATGATCGTTAAAAACTACACCGGTGACGTACTCAATTTTGAAACTGCGACAGAGCTACTACATGATGAAGGTGTAAAAATTGCTACGGTATTAGTTGATGATGATGTTGCGGTTAAAGATAGTCTGTATACCGCCGGTCGTCGTGGTGTAGCGAATACCGTATTAATGGAAAAATTACTAGGTGCGGCGGCTGAGCGTGGCGATACACTCGATGATTTGGTTAAGCTAGGTCATCAAATTAATAATAATGGTTTTTCTATTGGTATTGCACTACAGGCTTGCACCGTACCTGCTGCAGGAAAACCCTCTTTTACTCTCCCTGAAAATGAAATGGAATTTGGCGTTGGGATCCACGGAGAGCCAGGAATAGACCGTCGCCCATTTACTTCATTAAATGATACCGTTGATGCCATGTTTAATACTCTAATTGAAAATGGTCACTATCAGCGCACCATTCGCAGTTGGGATCGAGTCAATGGTGATTGGATTGAAGAGACACAAGAAAAACAGCCACTAAAATCAGGTGATCGTGTTATAGCCCTAGTCAATAATCTTGGCGCCACTCCCCTTTCTGAATTATATGGTGTTTATCATCGCCTTGCCCTGTGCTGTGAAAACTTTGGTCTTAACATCGAACGTTCGTTAATTGGCTCTTATTGTACATCGCTCGATATGTCGGGGATCTCAATTACCTTATTAAAAGTAGATGACGCGCTACTTACTTTGTGGGATGCACCCGTTGCTACACCTGCGATGACAAAATAAGTTTTCCTATAACGATAACTAAGGATCAGAAAATGGTATTAACTCATCATCAAATTATTCTTTGGCTACAACAATGCGCTCAACTTTTTGAACAAAACAGTGACTATCTCACCGATCTTGACCGTGAAATTGGCGATGCTGACCACGGCTTAAATATGAATAGAGGCTTCAAAAAGGTAGCGGAGAAATTACCTGAATTTGCCGATAAAGATATTGGTTTTATCCTTAAAAATACCGGTATGACATTACTGTCTAATATTGGTGGTGCCAGCGGTCCTCTTTTTGGCACCTTCTTTATTCGTGCCGCTAAGCCCACCGCATCATTACAAAGTCTCGATGTAAATCAACTTTATGAAATGACTAAAGAAGGTGTTGATGGCATTGTCAGTCGCGGTAAAGCACAACCAAATGATAAAACTATGTGTGATGTTTGGTGGCCTGTGGTTGATAGTTTAAAGCATGCGAATGACCAAAGTTTATCTATAGAAGATGCTATTGATAATGCACTGAAAGTTGCAGAAAAAGCGGCGGAGGAAACTATTCCTATGCAAGCGAAAAAAGGCCGTGCCAGTTATCTTGGTGAGCGCAGTATAGGACATAAAGATCCCGGCAGTGCCTCTGTGGTATTGATCCTCCAAGCGCTGTCTAATGCTATCCACGCATAATCATTCACAATATAATCAAGAGAGGTCTGCCATGATTAATATCGTGATTGTTTCTCATAGTAAACATCTTGCTGAGGGTATTGAGGCGTTGGCGAATCAAATGCTTAACCCAACGCATTGCCGATTAGCCATTGCCGCAGGTGTTGATGATGAAGCGCACCCTATTGGTACTGACGCTGTTAAAATTATGACGGCGATTGAATCGCTAGCCGAAGCTGATGCCATTATTGTTATGATGGATTTAGGTAGTGCCATACTCAGTACAGAGACAGCAATTGAACTGCTTGATACAGAATTAGCGCAAAAAGTGACACTATGCTCAGCTCCACTGGTAGAAGGAACATTAGCCGCTGTTGTCGCAGCGTCATCCGGAGCTAGCTTAGAAAAGGTTCTCGAAGAAGCCAACCATGCACTAACCCCTAAAAAGATGCAATTGGGTGAAAACATGGGTGGCTCAGAGCCAAATGATGTCACGCCTTCTATTCAAATGCACGGCAAAGAAGCTCATTGGGTGGTAAAAAATCCTCATGGTTTACACGTTAGACCTGCAGCGACACTGGTTGAGCTACTGTCAAAATTTCGTGCTGACTATCAATTAATTAAGGGAGATAGACGCATTAATCCCCTTAGTTTAAATCAACTTTCTCTTATTCAAATTCGTCAAGGTGATGAAATAACCTTAATTGCTTCAGGAGAACAAGAAAATGAGGCTATTGATGCCTTTTTAGCACTGGCTAAACAAGGTTTTGGCGAAGCATTACCGGATGAACTCACGGAGCAAAGTTTAACCGGTACTCTCGTACCCGCTTCCCCCATCAAGGGACCGGCTTTTATTTGGCATGAGCTAGAATTAGCTCCTATTGAAAATTTATCTGCACCACTCGATAGCACAATACAAATTGAGCAATTTAATCAAGCGATAAAAGATACACTCAATGATTTGAAGCACTATGCTGAAAAAGCCAATCACACATTAGGTGAACAAATAGGCGCTATTTTTAACGGCCATATCATGATGCTGGATGATGAAGAATTACTCACCAATGTTATCGATCGTATTAAAACAGATAACGTTAGCGCTCAGCAGAGTTGGACGAATGAAATGAAAGAACGTATCCAACTCTACCGTACTCTCAGTGATCCTTATTTGAGAGCACGGGAGTTAGATCTTCGTGATCTGCGCAATCAAGTTCTTTACCATTTACAACAGAAAACGCCTCCTAAATTTACCCCATCACAACCCTCTATTTTAGTGGCTAAAGAGTTATTCCCCTCGACATTAATTCAGTTTGATGCAACTCAATTATTAGCCATTACCTTAGCTGAAGGGGATAGTTGTTCTCACAGTGCCATTATCGCCACGCAGATGGGGCTACCTATGTTAGTTCATTTAGGTGATGGATTATTAAAAATAAAAGAAGCACAAGAATTAACCCTTGATCTCAAGAGTAGTGAATTAATTATTGGATCAATAAATTAATGTGCTAATGCAATAAGCGCCAAATGGCGCTTATTGATAACTATCAAACCTTAGGTTTATAACTCTCTTTATCCAGTTCATGCTTTTTCATGCGTAAATAGAGTTTTTTACGTGGGATACCTAAATAATCAGCCACATCGCTCACACGGCCAGCAAATAAATAGAGTGCATCTTCAATTAAGCGACGCTCATAATCATCAACTAAGTTATCTAAAGGCCCTTCAGGGGGGATAATGGCACGATGTTGCTCACTATCAACCATTTTCACAATACCAACAGCATAGAGTTCAGCGACATTCCGTAGCTCACGAATGTTTCCAGGCCAATCATAACGTTTTAATATATCGAGATAATTACGATCAATTTTTGGTACGGCGATCCCAAGCCGCTGAGCACTTTGCCGTAAAAAGGCTCTAAATAGAGGAATAATATCCGGGCGTCTTGCGCTTAATGGTGGCAAAGAAAAAGTTATTTGCGAAAAGTAGTAATAGAACTCAGGTATCAATCGCCCTTCAGTGACTAATTGCTGGGTATTATTTTCTAAAATCGCGATCGTTCTAAATTGGCGCTTACCCTGCCTTTCCATATCTAATAGGTAAGCACTTAACCAACGTTGTGCACCAGAAGGTAAATCATAAGGGGAGCGTAAAATAAGTGTGCCGACTTCCTCTTGCTCTATTTGAGCAATCAGTGGCTTAATATCTACTAAATTTTGACAATCTACCGTAGTCACCGCTTTATCGCTGTGAGGACTTAATTCATGTAATAACTGAGCGAGTAGATGTCGCCCTGTCCCCATCTCACCTTCAATCATTAAGTCTTTATCAATATCAGCAATTTGCTGTACTTGCTGTCTAATGGCGGTAATTTGTGCACTATCGCCAACTAGACGCTCTTGAGTGGTGGTGATCATCGTTTTTCTAAGTGAAAGAAGTGATTTTCGCTCTTTATGCGCTTTAGCAACTAACTCTAAAAATAGCGGTGGATTAATGGGCTTTTCAATAAAATCATAAGCGCCTTTTTTAACGGCCTCTACAGCAAGGGGTATATCACCGTGGCCGGTGATCATAATCACCGGAATACGAGGATCAATTTGTTGAATACGCGCTAAGACTTCCATGCCATTCATCGCAGGCATGTAAATATCTAACACTACCGCACCTTCATATTCTGGTGTCAGCAGACTCAATGCTTTTTCTGGCGAATCAGTCACTCTGGCAACCATTCCGGCAAGATTAAGCAAATGACGATAAGATTCGAGAATATCCTCATCATCATCAATTAATAGTACATCAATATCAGACAGCAGTGACTGTGTCATGAGTAAACTCCAAAACAACCATCGCACCGCCATTTAATGCCGATGCTAAGTAAATTTCATAACCAAACCGTTGCATAATAGAACGGCAAATCGATAGCCCTAACCCTAGCCCAACATCTTTGGTGGTGGTAAAAGGGGTGAATAATTTTGGTAAAACATCAGCATTAAATCCTTTGCCACTATCGGTAATGGCCACTCGTTGATATTTAGCTTCATCCGATAATAGGTCGACGCTGATCTGACTTTCGCCCATTCCTGCGACTGCATCCATTGCATTAACAAACAGGTTAACTAAGACCTGCTCTATTTGTGTTGGATCAGCACAAATATTCAGTTCACTGGGGATATTATTGATAATGGTGCACTGCTCTCGTTTAGAGCGCGATTCCACTAATACCATGGCACTTTCCACCAGCCCTTGTAACGGCGCTGAAACATAGCTAACTTCAGATGAGGATTTTTTAGAAAAATTACGTAATGCCGTAATGATCCTATTCATACGAGCACATAATTTTTCAATACGCTCAATGGGATCAGGAAGTTGGTCATATTTCTCCATCTGTAGTGTTAATTTAACGCTATATAAGTAGGTATTAATGGCTGAAAGCGGTTGATTTAATTCATGAGCAAGACTGGTCATTGCCTGTCCTACTACTGCCATTTTGGCCGCTTGCACTAACTCTTCTTGTGTCTGAATTAAGTGTTTTTGTGCTTGTTCACGACGCACAATCTCTTCATTTAATTGTTGGTTCTTTTCTTGTAAATCTTGGGTTTTTAATGCCACAAGATGTTTTAATTCTAATCGACTTAATTCTTGGCGAGTAATATCCGTGATCGTCACAATATATTTATGCTCGTCTTTATGAGGATATTCGCGAATATTAAATTGCAGAAAATGAGGCTTTCCTTGTTTTACCATGCTCACAATAGACTCACTTTGCCCAAACAAATAAAGCGGACTTGTGGGACTAAACTGCGCTCTTAATATCGTATTGGCTTCACCACTAAATAATAACCATAATGGTTTATTGCTCTGTTCATGACCAATACCTAATAAAGTAGCAGCACTGGGATTGACGGTTTCCATACGTCCATCATGATGACAAGTAATTAAA
This sequence comes from Proteus sp. G4415, assembly GCF_963896075.1. Taxonomy (NCBI): domain Bacteria; kingdom Pseudomonadati; phylum Pseudomonadota; class Gammaproteobacteria; order Enterobacterales; family Morganellaceae; genus Proteus; species Proteus sp. G4415. Next base: position 8,191 of record NZ_CAWQOK010000144.1, on the reverse strand, counting down.
CTGGCATCGGTATTATTAATCAGATTCAGGGCATTCGTGGCTTCAACTTCTTTCATTTGACGCCAAAAGCGCCGCAAACGGCGACTTAATAATCCAATTTCATCTTGCCCTTCAATTAATACAGGCTCTGTTAAATGACCTTTAGCAACATGGGCGAGATCATCACTCAACTTATTTAATCTAGCAATCAGTCGCCTATCTATTAAGATTTTCATGACAATAATGCTGAGCAATAGTGAAGCAACGACAATTAAGATAATGACAATTTTTCCCGTTGCCATCAGTTGTCGCGTATTATCATTGAGCTTATTCAATGCTTCACTGGTGGCAAGCACATTACTTCTTACTGCATTATCAAACTGAGATAATTTTTCATTTAATTTAGGAGTAAGTGCTTTAAGTTTTTTTTCGGTTTCGACATCATCAATCAATGTTTGATAGATATCACCGTCAAAACGAGTGATCGCAATAATTTCTTGCAATACTTGGCGATGAGCAATGGTAGAAGGATAGCTTTTTAATTTTTGATTTAAAGCGATAATTTCATCAATTTTGACACTTATATAGTGAAATGCGACATCAATATCACGGCTATAGCGTTGATGTGCAATTTCTTCCACTAAGCTAATTAATTCATTTTCTGTAGTGAATAACTCTTGAAGTAACGTTGATTCTAAAAGCAGTTGTAAGCTATTTTCCTGTACATTTTTTTCATTAAGCATTTGGCTGACATGCCACTCAATTTCATTAAGTAGAGGCTTAATATCTTCACCTACCGCATCATGCATCCAAGCCAATTGACCTAAAAGCTGTGCTAACCTATTTTCGAGTTCACGACGTTTATCTAATAAAATATCTTGCTGCTCAATTAAGTTTGATAAGTCATCCACTAATTGATTATAAAAAGTGCGTTGTGATTGTTGCTCAATCGGAAACTCGCGCAGATTATCTAATAGTTGATAAATCTGCTGTTTTTGTTGTTCTGAAACTGATTTACGTTGTGTTTGTTCACGCTCTTTTAATAGCATCTGTAAATTAGTGCTGTAACGCTCCATATTATAGCTGGTGGTTAACATAGGTAAGGAGTCACCAACAGACGCATTGATTTGAGTGGCTAATTTTCCCCACATAAAAAATATCACCCCACCAATCAATAAAGTGAGTAACGAACTAAAGATAAACGCCAAATAAAGGCGTCTACCGAGTTTGCCCGATTGCTTAGGCATTAATATCTGCATCCATCATACCTTTCAAAAAAACAGTATTTTCAACTGTATATCTGAACCACAAGGCGGTTAGGGAGATTTAGTTTCTTTCAATAAAACTAATGCTTGTTCAAGTTTTTCCGCTTCTAATGTACGCCATTGGTACAATACGGCTAACGCTTGATCTGAATATTCCCGCTGATCGGCTTCTTTCATAAATAAGGCTTGTAATGTCGGTGAATTAGCTTCTTTTTCGCTAATTAGTACTGAACTGGCTATTTTTCGGGCTTGATTGGTTGCTGCGATCCGTTCTGGTGATCGATTTTGTTGTTTTTCTGCCTCGTGGATCTCATTCCAAACTTGGCGCATTAATGGAAAATTATGGGTGATCATTTGATCAAAAAGAACATTGACCACTTCGCTACGGCGATAAGCTTCATTACTGTTTAAAATAAACTCAGTATTATTAGCAAGCTCATCATTATTACGTAAAATTTCTTTGCTGAGGGGGATCTTCGCCATATCACTTTTATAGATAATCTCTTGTCCTTCATCCGATAAAAGAAAGGCGATAAATTTGGCCGCAGTATCTCTTTTACTGCTTTCAGCCACAATAGCGACATAAGCAGGTAAAATAATTGATTTATCAAAATAACTAAAATCAACAAAATCAAAGCGTTTTTGGTGGTTAAAAGCGTAATTATCAATAATAGGCCCCGCCCCCACAATACCTCTGGCAATAGCGTCACTCACTCGTGAACTACGTGCCGATATCGAAGAAAGGTTACCACTGGTTTCTAGTAAAATTTGCCATCCGCGCTCCCAACCATATTCTTGCAGCACATTTTCAACCATCAGTTGCATCGTGCCAGAGTTGGCTGGTGTCGTCATAGTTAAGTGCCCTTGGTAAATCGGATCACTTAAATCAATCCAACTTTTAGGTGCCGGAATACCTAACTTTTGCAAGTATTGTCTGTTACTCATGATCCCAATACCTGAATAACCCACCGTGGTTATTTTGTCATTTAAGATATCACTATGACGAGTTAGCCATTTTGGTGTTTCATAGTTAATCGGTAAGCGCGCGAGTAGTCCTTCTCTATCTAAATGATGAAAAAAATTAGCCGAAGAGGACATCACTATATCAACAGGTTGCGTAGGATACTGCTTCATCATCCGTGTAGCGATCGCAACACGCCGATAAACCACTTGTACCTTAGTTTCAGGATAACGAGCACTAAAAGCTTCGGTAAGTGGTCGCATGGGTGTATCTGAAAGTGTCGTCAGTATAACCAATGGCTGCTCATCACTTTTTGCTGGAGTGATAAACAGCCAACTAAATAATAGTATGAGGCTAAAGATTATTTTTATTCTCATGACATACCCCTGATTTTGTGTTGAATAAACCTAAAAATGTGTTGAGCATCAAATTTCTGATATTTAGCAATATTTATTATTTTCAGTGAATGAGTCCTTAATGACCCATTTTCGATGATGATACGACGATATATTCACTCATTTTTAGTCCAACACCTAATAGCAATGTTACAAATTTGACTCACCGATTCAGCAGAATGTGTCAGCTCTGACTCAAATTAGCGCTTTTGCCCTCTGATGGCCTAAATGAATAGCATCTGCCCTGAAAAACAAAATCAGCTTCAGGCATGAATAATATTCGGAGTCATCTCTATGTTAAGTTTCTTTAAAACCAGAAAGGATCTGCCGCTAATCGAAGCGTCCAATGAAAAGATCCGCTCAATATATAAAAAATATCAGTGGCAGGTTTTTCTTGGGCTAGTACTAGGTTATGCCATGTTCTATGTGGTACGTATGGCACTTGGTGTCGTTAAAAAGCCGATGCTAGATGCCGGTATTGTGACCACTGCAGAACTGGGTTTAATGGGGTCGGCGTTCTTCTTTACCTATGCCTTTGGTAAGTTTTCCAATGGCTTCTTGTCGGATTATGCCAATATTGGCCGCTTTATGTCCATTTCGCTGATTGCGTCCTCTTTTGTTTGTATCTTTATGGGAATGTCGACTGCGAGCCTATTCTTCATCTTATTGTGGGGAATTAATGGTTGGTTCCAATCGGTAGGATCTGCCCCTTCTTGTGTGTCTATTTTCCAATGGTTTTCTCCGAAACAGCGCGGTACAGTCTATTCTATCTGGGGTGGCTCACGTAATATCGGTGAAGCAATCACTTGGATATTAACTGCGACCATAGTGAGTTTCTTTGGCTGGCGTGCCGGTTTTATCGGTGCAGGTATCGCGGGTATTGCAGCAGGTATCATCTTACTGATGATCTTAAAAGATCGTCCTCGTACTTATGGTCTACCTGATCCTGCCAGTGCGTATGGTGAAGAGTCAGAAGCCGTTAAATCAAGTGATCCAAAAGAAACTCGCCGTGCTCAATTATTTGTCCTAAAACAACCTACCGTATGGATCATCGCTGCAGCTTGCGCTGCCATGTATATTTCACGCTACGCAATCAGTTCATGGGCGGTGCTTTATCTACAAGGCTCAAAAGGCTATTCACTGATTGATGCTGGCTTTGCTATGTCAACTTACCCTATTGCGGGCTTCTTTGGCGCCATCTTAGCCGGTATGGCCTCTGACAAACTATTTAATGCTAATCGTCATATCCCAACACTTATTTATGGTATCGCCAATATTGCCGGTTTCGCCCTCATGTTCTGGGGACCACAAAGCCGTGTTATGGATGCCATTGCATTAAGTATGATTGGTTTTGCTATGGGCGGACTGGTGGTGTTCTTGGCGGGCTTAACGGCTTGCGATCTGATGCCAAAAAACGCAGTAGGTGCAGTAAAAGGCTTTATCGGACTTTTTGCTTATATTGCCGCATCTGCTCAAGAGCTTGTTTCTGCCTCGCTGATCAAAGTCACGCAAGTCGGTGATATCACTCACTATGATTTCACAACGGTACAGTATTTCTGGATTGGTTCTGCCATCGTGTCCATGATCTTAGCTACGCTGGTCTGGAATGCGAAAAAAGTCACCATGGATTAATAAATTAAGTTGTTATCAAGGGATACTTTTCAGTATCCCTCTTTAAAAAAGAGAATGTCACTATGCGTAAGACAAAAATTGTTGCGACTCTTGGCCCTGCTAGTTGCTCAGAACAGATGATTGAAAAACTGATTTTAGCTGGCGCTAATGTATTTCGTTTAAATTTTTCACATGGTACTCGCGAACAGCATCAGTCCACAGCCGCAACTATCCGTCAGGTCGCAAAAAAACATCGTGTATTTATCGGCATTTTAGCTGATCTGCAAGGCCCTAAGATCCGTATAGCGAGTTTTAAAAATAATGCTATTCAATTAACACAAGGGGATAGTTTTATCCTCAATGCAGATTTAGACAGCACACAAGGCGATGAACAACAAGTGGGGTTAGATTACCCACAACTTGTACAAGAAGTCACACCAGGGAATATTCTGTTACTTGACGACGGTAATATCCAATTAAAAGTCCGTGCAGTAAATAATAATAATATTGAGACAGTGGTCACTGTCGGTGGAAAATTATCTAACCGTAAGGGAATTAATTTACTCGGCGGCGGTTTATCCGCACCAGCCTTAACGGACAAAGATAAGCAAGACATACACACAGCAGCCGCTATTCAAGCAGATTATATAGCCGTTTCTTTCCCTCGTAATGGTGCAGATATTGAATATGCCCGTCGTTTAATTGTTGCTGCTGGCAGTCAGGCAAAAATTGTTGCCAAAGTAGAGCGTGCAGAAGTCGTTTCATGTCAAGCCAATATGGATGACATTATTCAAGCATCGGATGTCATTATGGTAGCGCGAGGGGACTTAGCGGTTGAAATTGGCGATGCCTGTCTTCCTGGTGCACAAAAACAGTTAATTGCTCGTTGTCGTGCTCTAGGTTGCCCAGTTATTACAGCCACCCAAATGGTGGAGTCCATGATTGAAAATCCAATGCCTACCCGTGCGGAGGTGATGGATATCGCTAATGCAGTAGGTGATGGCACAGATGCGGTGATGCTTTCTGCAGAAACAGCTGCAGGTAAATATCCTGAAGAAGCCGTTCGTGCAATGGCTCGTGTTGCAGAAGGTGCAGAGCGCTCTTTTGCCGCCAATGCCGAAAACCCATGGCAATCCCCTTCTTACTATTCACAAACAGGCCGTTGGATTGCTTTAGCGGCGACCACAGCAGCTTTTCATAATGATAAACATCTGAGCGTTGCTGCTTTAACTGACAATGGTCAATCAGTCACGCTTCTATCGCGCTTTATGCCAAATAACAATATTTATGCATTAACAGATAACCCCGCACTTGCTGGTCAGTTGACTGTATTACGTGGTGTAACGCCTGTCACTTATCAACGTCAAAATAATAATGATGGTGATGAAAACATCATGCAAAAACTGCAAACAGAAGGATTATTAACAGATATTCACTCACTCTTAATCACCCGTTTATCGACCTTTGAAAAAACCGGTGAAAGTGACTGTTGTCATCTGGTTCCGGTAAAACAAGTTACAACAGCTTTAACTTAATTGTCTGTTATCAAATAGCTTATGAGAGAGGCAACCTGAAGAGGCCAATAACAAGAAAAACAGTATAGCCAATTATTTTAGCCACATGGAACGTGGCTATTTTTCTTTTTAATGCACCTAACCATCATTATCTATTAAAAAATAGTGCTCCTAGCTGTTGTTTTTTTCGACAGCATCCCAATATTAATTCCTATATTCACTGTATTAATAGGAGAATATGATGGCAAGTGGATGGGCAAATGATAGTGCTGTTCAAGAACAAATTGATGCCACTATTGATGATGCCATTGCAAGAGCGCGTAACCAAATGACTCAGGGAGAAAGTGCTGAGTTTTGTGATGAGTGTGGTGAAGCAATTCCATTGGCTCGGCAAAAAGCGATTCGAGGGGTTCGCTATTGTATTAACTGCCAAGAAATGATAGATAAAAAATATAATACCTTTAGTGGCTATAATCGCCGTGGTAGTAAAGATAGCCAACTCAGATAATGAGCACACTTCTTATACAAAAAACTGTACCTTATGTAAGCTTACTCAATCAAGGTACAGTTTATTTTATTCAATCAACTCACGAGTTAAATTTTGCTGACTTTCTTAGCACTTAAACTATGGCTCATTTCAGTAATTATCTTTAAGAAATTATCAATATGGGAACGTTCCGTATTCGGGTTCATAAAGACAGCTTTTTCCCCCGGAATATAAACATAGCGATTATTTTTTGCATACTTAGAGCAAGCAATAGAATCAACCCAGTTGGTAAATAATCCCTTTTTACCCCGTTGTAAGAATAATTTTCTATGCCATTGTGCATTATGTACCATAAAGTCATAGGCTTCTTTATCTGTCGCACAGGTTGATTCTAGATCAAAGGCAACATTAGGATCAGAGACTAAGTTTGGATCATATAATTTAAACCCAACACTTGGGCCTTGGTTTTGAGGCACTATGACTTTGGCATTCCCCATAGCAAGTAATTGATGGCGCATATAGTTCGCGTTTTGTAGGCAATGGGCAATGATGGTTTGATAGCCTTCAATCCCCATATAATGCATTGCAGAATAAGCCCCAAAAATACCAACCCCACTACGTGTACATTCAATAGTTGATTGTAAATGGGTTTGACCTTCTAATTCATGTTCAAAGTAAGTGAAGTTTTCCGGATCATTTTCAAGGGCAACAAAGTCATTACCATTTTTCACTAACACTAAACTTGAGGTATAAGGTACATATCCCCACTTATGGAAATCGATAGTAATTGAATCAGCATATTTTAGATGTTTAAATTTCGCCACATTTTGGCGTAAACCTTCTAAAGTAATATCGTTGATAGCCAGAGGGTTGCTATTAAAATCATAATCTAAGAAGAAAATAATTGGCCAACCTACTGCTGCATCGACGTGAATATGTGGTTTAACCGCGATTTCAAATTCTTCACACAGACGATCTCTTAATTCGCAAACGCCTTTAACATCATCAACGCCAAAGGTGTCCGTCGTCCCTGTCGTCAGCATAATAGTTGGTACTTTACACTTAACAGTAAAACAAGCTCTTAATTCACGCTCTAAGTGTTCCAAATTAATCGTATTATCTTCGGACACCTTAATGCGGATAGTCTTGTTATTAACATCAACTCCTAATAGCGCCAAGTTGGTCATATTAGAATAATGACCCCCTTGAGAGTTAATAATACGATAATCCTGATCGGCTGCCATGCCTAAATGTTTAGAATTAGGCATTGATTTACGTAAACCAAATAGATAACCATATAAGTTACACATGGTGCCACCTTGGGTGAAAACCCCAGAGGCAACTTCGGGATCGTACCCTACTAATTTAGCTACTTTTTTAATGGTGACTTTTTCTAAAACGTCAGCAACACCTGAGTATTCACAATAAACCATATTAGGATTGCCCATTAATCCTAATATTGAGCCATAAACACCCGGATCGCTTGGCATCGCAATGACATTTTCAACCGCTAATGGATTTTCCCAGTTTTTGCATAACGTCGACACTAACATGAGTAACTCGTTAGGATCATTCTCTGGGTAATTAATATGTTGCTGGATCTGCCCATCAGCCATTAAACGGTCAAATAACGCCTGCCCATTCTCATAACGCTGTAATTGATCCTTATCATTCGTCATGGTCTTTCTAAACTGTGTAATAGACTGAATGGTTTTATCCTGAAATATCGGCCAATACTGCGGATCACGGCTGAAAAAGTGAGCAATAACATCACGGTACTTCTTCTCAAATTCAGCATTTAGAATGTTAGCAGAAGATAAACCCAACAAATCTTGACTTTTCACTATATTCTCCAAATAAAAACCGACAATAGCTTAAATAAACTGAATAGCAATACTATACATTTTCTTATTAAAATAGTTAGTGATCTATATATAACAGTTGTTATTTAAATAGTTAACTAATAATTTATTTTATTT
>NZ_CAWQOK010000143.1:0-50594 GCF_963896075.1 Proteus sp. G4415 | reverse complement strand
ATTAAGAGTTAACTTTATAGTTATTTATAAAAATAAGAAGTATAAAAAGGAAAATATGAATATTCATATCAATGTCGGATATTATATAGATACGAATAAGTAGGTAATTAAAATGAACAAGACTAAAACAACCCGGTTAAGTTTTTTACATTACTGGCATGGGTTGGGGGCCTGGAATTTTTATTTTTTGCTAAAGTTTGTTTTGCTTTGGTATGGTTATTTAAAATTTGATGCATTTAGCAATTTACTCTTTCTAGCATTTTTATTATTTCCATTACCGAAAACATTTTGGCATAAATTACGTAATTGGATAGCGATCCCTATAGGGGTTATGCTTTTCTACCACGACACTTGGCTACCTAGTTTTTCAACGGTATTAGAACAAGGAGGGCAGTTAAAAAATTTTTCATTCTCTTACCTCATTGAATTAGCTGTTAATTTTATTAACTTAAAGATGATCGGGGTGGCATTTATTTTACTGGTAGGGTATCTCTTTATTGAACAGTGGGTAAGAGTGTCGGTGTTTATTATCGCGGGTGTAGTGTGGCTTAATATTAGTGGTTTTACCCATTTTTCAGGCGCTATGGTTTCTGCTGTTTCTGCCAATAGCTTTACTCAGCAAACCAACACATCTATCGATCAGCCACAACCGCAAAATACAGAAATATTATCGACAGCGCAGACTAGAGCGCAAAATAATAACGTACTGAGTTCACCTTACCCGCCACAAAAACAGCCAGCTAATAACAAAGTGTTAGATGAATGGCTTGCTCAGTTTTATCGTTACGAAAATAAACGCAGCACACCGGCTCCCGCTCAGCTCTCTTCTTATGCACAACCCTTTGATATTTTAATTATTAATATTTGTTCACTCTCTACCGCTGATGCGGCAGCCGTCGGATTACAGCAACATCCTATTTGGGGTAACTTTGATGTGTTATTTAATCGCTTTAATAGTGTTGCTTCTTATAGTGGCCCCGCTTCATTACGTTTATTAAGAGCCAGTTGTGGCCAAACACAACACGCTGATTTGTATGATCCTGCCGATATGCAATGCTTATTGATGGATAATCTGGCTGCTTTAGGTTTTGAGAAGAAATTGGTGCTCGATCATAATGGCGAGTTTGGTCATTATCTTCAAGAAATTAGAGAGTTAGGTAATCTTAATGTACCGTTGCAAGATCAAAACGGACTCTCTCATCAAATTACCGCTTTTGATGGCTCTAAAATCTATAACGATAAAGAGACCTTAGAGCGTTGGTTAAAAGCACGAGAAAAATCAGATGAAAAACGGACGGTGACCTTTGTCAATTTAGTGTCACTTCATGATGGTAATAGGTTCGTTGGCGAAAATACAACGGCTGATTATGGCAAAAGAGCCTCAGCGCTACTTGATAACTTAAATGCTTTTATTAATACCCTTGATAAACGTGGCAGAAAAGTGATGGTAGTGATTGTTCCTGAACATGGAGCCGCATTACAAGGTGATACAACACAGATGTCTGGTTTGCGAGATATTCCAAGCCAAAGTATTACTACAGTTCCTGTCGGTATTCGTTTTACTGGACTTAAAAATCAACGTTTACCTCATACGCCTATGATGATAGATAAACCAAGCAGTTATTTAGCGTTATCCGATTTTATTCTCCGTAATGTGAATGGCGATATCTTTAATCAACCCACCATTGATTGGAATGCTTTAACCCGTGAATTACCACAAACCGCGACGGTATCAGAAAATCAAAATACCATTGTGGTTGATTATCAAGGGAAATCTTATATCAAATTAAATGAAGGAGAGTGGATAGACTACCCTGATTGATTTGTTTATTTCATCATCACTCCCTGTTCTCTTACTGACTTTGAGTTCCCCGTTAATATTGCGGGGTTTTTTTATGGTTAACAAACAGATAAATTTCAGGAATAAAAAAACCACACCTAAAAGATGTGGTTTAATGAGTTTGCTATGAAACAAGGGAAATTTATTTTAAACCCGCAGCTTCACGTAAAATCTCAGCTTTATCTGTTGCTTCCCAAGGGAATTCAGCACGACCAAAATGACCGTATGCTGCTGTTTTTTGGTAGATCGGATGCAGTAAATCCAGCATTTGAATTAAGCCATAAGGGCGTAAATCAAAGAATTCACGTACTAATAAGATCAGTTGTGAAGTAGGGATTTTTTCAGTGCCAAATGTTTCGACCATAATAGATGTTGGCTCTGCAACACCGATAGCGTAAGACACTTGAATTTCACAGCGATCTGCTAAGCCCGCAGCAACAATATTTTTTGCAACATAACGTGCAGCATAAGCCGCAGAACGGTCAACTTTGGAAGGATCTTTACCAGAGAATGCCCCACCGCCGTGGCGTGCCATACCACCATAAGTATCAACAATGATCTTACGACCTGTTAATCCACAGTCGCCCATTGGGCCACCGATAACAAAACGACCTGTTGGGTTAATGAAATATTTGGTTTGTTCATTTAACCATTCTGTTGGCAGAATAGGTTTAATGATCTCTTCCATTACCGCTTCATGTAAGTCTTTTTGTGAAATATCTTCAGCATGCTGAGTTGATAAAACCACGGCATCAATACCAACAATGTTGTTATTGTCGTATTGGAAAGTGATCTGACTTTTAGCATCTGGACGTAACCATGGTAGTGTGCCATTTTTACGTACTTGAGCTTGGCGCTGGACTAAGCGGTGAGCATAAGTAATAGGCGCTGGCATCAGAACGTCGGTTTCATTAGTGGCATAACCAAACATTAAGCCTTGGTCACCGGCACCTTGTTCAAGGGGATCTGCGCGGTCAACACCTTGGTTGATATCTGGGGATTGTTTACCAATCGCACTGATAACGGCGCAGGAATTAGCATCAAAGCCCATATCTGAACTGGTATAACCGATTTCACGTACTGTTTTACGCGTGATCTCTTCGATATCAACCCAAGCTTTGGTGGTAATTTCTCCGCCTACCATCACCATGCCTGTTTTAACGTAAGTTTCACAGGCAACACGTGCTTTTGGATCTTGTTCTAAAATTGCATCCAATACGGCATCAGAAATTTGATCCGCAATTTTGTCTGGATGACCTTCTGATACTGATTCAGAAGTAAAAAGGTGTGTAGTCATTATATCTCGTTACCTTAATACAGATGGTCTAAGGATGGATGTTTTAACATCTAGACGTCCATTTTAGGACTGTTTTCTCTTTAATTCCAGCTTTTTTTAATCAAATATAGGGATAAACTCGCATCCAATAGTTGATATCATTTTTTGTGTGACACAATTTTTCAAGTGAGCAAAAAGAAAAATAATAAAAAAAAGCGATTTATCTATTTTGTTTTTGCATTTTGATTCAACTACAGGTATAACCTCGCCGTTACTGTGAAAACTGAATCACAGTGTAAACCGCAGGATTGCTGATCCTGTTTCTCTGTTAGGGAAATGGCTTATAAGGTTAAGCCATGTGTGGAGTGAATGGGTAATGATCCATTGTCTACTGGTTATTCTTTTCAAAAACCAAAACAGTACTCGCCAATACTATACCCGTAGTATGTCTAGAGTGATTTCCTCTTTGAGCTCTTTTTCTTTAGAGCGAAGTTGTCTGTTACTTGCCAATAGGTGATTGTGTTAACTATTAGTCGGTTAACTTCATCGCTTTCTACTACTATATCCTGCATTAGGCTGGATAATCATACAAAAATATATAGTGAGTCATTACTTCTAACTGTTATTTATCGGTCATTTCAGCTAGCCATGAAATTATTGACTACTATAGTGACAGGCAAGGTATAAACTCATACTCCCTAAGGAGAATGTCATGAATGATAACATCGCTCGTAAGATGCAACAGACTTATAACATCACATATTGGGGGGGAGGATACTACTGCGCGAATAATCGCGGCAATATTAGTGTTTGCCCAAATCCTGATGTGCCTGAAGCAACGCTGGATTTAACAGAATTAGTTAAGCAAGTACAAGAAGAGCATTCACATTTACGCCTTCCTGCGCTGTTTTGTTTTCCACAAATTTTACAGCACCGTTTGCGCTCAATTAATGCCGCTTTTCATCGTGCACGTGAGTCTTATGGCTACAAAGGGGATTACTTTTTAGTTTATCCAATTAAAGTCAATCAACAGCGTCGTGTGATTGAATCGCTAATTAATGCTGGAGAGCCATTAGGATTAGAAGCTGGCTCTAAAGCTGAATTAATGGCAGTGCTTGCTCATGCCAATATGACCAGTTCGGTGATTGTTTGTAATGGTTACAAAGATCGCGAATATATTCGTTTAGCCCTTACAGGGGAAAAGCTCGGTCATAAAGTGTTCTTGGTCATTGAAAAAATGTCTGAGATAAAAATGGTACTTGAAGAAGCCGAACGTTTAGAAGTGATCCCCCGCTTAGGGGTTCGTGCTCGCCTTGCTTCTCAAGGCTCAGGTAAATGGCAAGCCAGTGGGGGTGAAAAATCTAAATTCGGCCTAGCTGCAACACAAGTACTACAACTGATTGATACGCTACGCCAAGCTGGTCGTTTAGATAGTTTGCAGTTATTGCATTTTCACCTTGGATCACAGATGGCTAATATCCGTGATATTGCGACAGGTGTGCGTGAATCAGCCCGTTTTTATGTTGAGTTACATAAATTAGGGGTCAATATTCAGTATTTTGATGTTGGTGGTGGCTTGGGCGTTGATTATGAAGGTACGCGCTCACAATCTGATTGCTCCGTTAACTATGGTCTTAATGAATACGCTAATAACGTGATTTGGGCGATTGGTGATGCTTGTGATGAAAATGAATTACCTCATCCAACCGTTATTACAGAATCAGGTCGAGCATTAACTGCGCATCATACGGTGCTTATTTCCAATGTTATTGGTGTTGAACGTAACGAATTTACTGCAATCACGCCACCGGACGAAGATGCTCCAAGACCTATCGCAAGCCTTTGGGAAACATGGGAAGAGATGCAAACCAAAGGGAATAGCCGTTCATTACGTGAATGGCTACATGATAGCCAATTAGATTTACATGATGTCCATACTCAATATGTACACGGTATGTTAAGTCTGACAGAGCGTGCATGGGCGGAAGAGTTATATCTGAATATCTGTCGTCATATTCAATATGATTTAGATCCAAGTAATCGAGCCCATCGCCCGATTATTGATGAACTGCAAGAGCGTATGTCAGATAAGTTCTATGTCAACTTTTCACTGTTCCAGTCATTGCCTGATGCTTGGGGAATTGATCAATTATTCCCTGTATTACCAATTGAAGGTTTAGATAAACCGCTCGATCGCCGTGCTGTATTGCTAGATATCACTTGTGATTCAGATGGTATTATCGATCATTATGTCGATGGTGATGGGGTCGAAACCACGATGCCAATGCCAGCTTATGATCCTGAATATCCACCAATGATTGGCTTCTTTATGGTGGGGGCGTATCAGGAAATCCTTGGAAATATGCATAACTTATTTGGTGATACAGCTGCTGTTGATGTTTATCTTGATGAGAAAGGCAATCTTACTTATCAGTTGAGTGAAGAGGGTGATACCGTTGCGGATATGCTTCAATATGTAAAACTTAATCCTGCGGTATTGTTGGAGCGCTTCCGTACTCAAGTGAAAAATGCACAGTTAGATAAAGCACTCCAAGAGCAGTTCCTAACTGAATTTGAAAGTGGCTTATACGGTTATACCTATCTGGAAGAAGAGGAGTAATGCTTACTTCCTAATGCAGAGTGGTGTTGATACATCACTCTTTATCTATCATATTGATTTATATGTTGCTTGTTAAAATAAGTAACAGAGGTAATGGCATGAAAAATTGTACGTTAGGTAATGAGACTGATAATTCTTTGATCTCAAATGCATTTGGTTTTTTACGTTTTCCACTGAATTTTCAACCTTATAGCAGTGATGCTGATTGGGTGATCACTGGGGTGCCTTTTGATATGGCAACTTCAGGTCGTGCAGGTACTCGCCATGGGCCCGGCGCTATTCGCCAGATTTCGACTAACTTAGCGTGGGAAGGACATCGCTGGCCTTGGCACTTCGATATGCGTGAACGCCTCAAAGTTGTTGATTGTGGTGATTTAGTATTTAACTTCGGTGATGCGCAAGATATGAGTGATAAGCTACAAGCTCATACGGAAAAATTGCTAGCAGCAGGTAAAAGATGTTTAACCTTTGGTGGTGATCACTTTGTGACATTACCTCTATTACGTGCTCACGCTAAACACTTTGGCAAAATGGCTTTGGTGCATTTTGATGCTCATACCGATACTTATGCTAATGGCAGTAAGTTTGATCACGGTACGATGTTCTATCATGCTCCTAATGAAGGTTTGATTGATCCACAGCATTCAGTGCAAATTGGTATTCGTACCGAGCATGACACTAATAACGGCTTTACTGTCTTGGATGCTGCACAAGTTAATGATCGTGGGGTTGATGATTTAGTCGCGCAAATTAAAGAGATTGTGGGTTCACTTCCTGTTTATTTGACTTTTGATATTGATTGCCTTGATCCCGCATTTGCACCGGGTACAGGAACACCGGTTGTGGGTGGATTAACCACGGATAAGGCGCTGAAAATGCTGCGTGCTCTACAGCCGTTAAATATTGTAGGCATGGATTTAGTTGAAGTATCGCCAGCGTATGATCAATCAGATATTACTGCCCTTGCCGGAGCAACCATTGCACTTGATATGCTATATCTGCAAGCGGCTAAAAAATAATTACTTTTTTGTCATAAATAATGTCAAGGCAATATCTATTTAGATATTGCCTTATTTTTATCCATTAAATGAATGAGTTAAGCATTTTTTGCTAACTATAAAGTTAATGAGTAAAAAAGATCATCTGCTCTTTTGCAACAGATGATGGCCTTTTGGTAACTTGTTATTCTAAATGATAATTATTTTCACTATATTCTATTCTACTTATTGTGTTTACTAGTGAATGATCATTTCTTTGTCACATCGCACTTTAATTGCTACTGTTAAATTATTAATAAAGTTCTTTTTTGGAAGAGCTTTTTCATCTGTAAATATTCAGGAGAAAGACAATGGCTTTGAATGGTAAAGTAATTTTAGTTACAGGTGCTGCTCAGGGAATTGGTCGTGGTATCGCATTACGTCTTGCTAAAGAGGGTGCCGATATTGCTCTGGTTGACTTAAAAGCAGATAAATTATCCGATGTAGCAAAAGAAATTGAAGCGTTAGGGCGTAAAGTAACGACCTTTGCTGCAGATATTAGCAACCGTGATGAAGTCTTTGCGGCAGTTGAACATGCTGAAAAAACCTTAGGCGGTTTTGATGTTATGATCAATAACGCAGGTATTGCACAGGTGAAACCTCTTGCAGATGTGACCCCGGAAGATATGGATCGGATCTTCAAAATTAACGTTAATGGTGTGATGTGGGGTATTCAGGCCGCTTCTGAGAAATTTAAAGCATTAGGCCATAAAGGGAAGATTATTAATGCATCTTCTATTGCTGGGCACGATGGTTTTGCCATGTTAGGGGTTTATTCTGCCACTAAATTTGCAGTACGTGCATTAACACAAGCGGCAGCTAAAGAGTATGCAAGCGCAGGCATCACTGTTAATGCTTATTGCCCGGGCATTGTTGGCACTGATATGTGGGTTGAGATTGACGAGCGTTTTGCTGAAATTACTGGAGCACCAAAAGGTGAGACCTATAAAAAATATGTGGACGGTATTGCTCTAGGTCGTGCTCAAACTCCTGATGACGTAGCTGCGTTAGTTTCCTTCTTGGCAAGTGATGATTCCGACTATATTACGGGCCAAGCTATCTTAACCGATGGCGGTATTGTCTATCGTTAATTATTGATTACTTAATCATAATTGTTATTTGTGCCCCGAGTTATTCACTAAGATAACTCGGGGCATTTTTTTATGATATGTGTACGAAAAATATTTCCTCTTTGATTTTTGTCTGTTATAAGTTACATTTTTAGTGTGATTTATAAGCAACAATTAGGACTTTGGCAATAAGGAAAGCAAATGCCATATAAAATAGTGCGTTATCAGGACAGAAACCAAAAAGTACCCTATCGAGAGTGGATACAAAAGCTTAGGAAACGAGATCCTCAAGCGGCTGCTAAAATTGAAGTACAAGTAACTCGAGCATGTTATGGTAACTTCGCCGATCATAAATTTGTTCGTGATGGAGTCTGGGCTTTACGAATAAACTTCGGGCAGGGATATCGGGTTTATTATTCAATAGAAAATGAATTTATTATTCTTTTACTTGTTGGAGGGAATAAAAGTACTCAACAAGCAGATATTGATAAAGCAGTGAACTATCTTGAAGATTATCATGTAAGGATGAAAAATGACCAATAAAATAGATATAGTAAAAAGAAAAACTGTTCCTGCATATCTTGACCATGATTTAGAGATGATAAATGAACTACGAGAAGATCCTGATTATGCTGAGGTGTATTTGCAAACGGCGTTAGAAGGTATTTATGAGCCTGGGGGAATAGGTGCATTTTTAATTGCATTACGGCAAATTATTGAGGCTCATGGTGGAGTGGGCGTGATTGCGAAAAAATCAGGATTATCTCGACAACATATTTATCGAGCATTATCTGAAAATGGTAATCCAACACTGACAACATTGACAGAAATCACCAGAGCAGTAGGCGTTCGATTAGCATCAACTCACTGTGTTTAATAATTTACCAGCAAAAAATACGATGTGCCCCGAGTTATTCACTAAGATAACTCGGGGCATTTTGTTTACTGTAACGCATTAAAGTTGGAAATAACGAGCAATCAGTGGCGTTGTAAAGTTCTTTTTTAAATAAAAACCACGGGGAAGTGTCATGATGCGTTGTCCATTTTCACCAATGGCTTCGGTTAATGCCTTACTGTTAGCAGCCTTAGGGCGAATTTGTAATACTTGTCCGTGACGCGCAGTAATGCTTTCTACTTTTCCTAAGACAATCATATCCATTAACTCTTCCCAATCGTGACGCAGTAGCTCTTCTTCAAGATGATTGGGGCTCCAAAGTAGCGGGGAAGCGACTCTACGCTGTGCTAATGGGATCTCCCGTTCTCCCTCTACAGGCACCCATAATACTTTCGACAGCTTACGTTTTACATGGCTATTCTCCCATGTGATCCCACTGTTTCCTGTAAGTGCGGCTACACAAACAAAGGTCGTTTCTAATGGCATACCAAAACGGTCGATAGGGATGGTTTTTAGCTCAACTCCGATATGAGAAAAATCTTGTTCAGGTTTACTGCCGGCACTGGCACCTAAATAGTATTCCAATAGCATACCGACCCAACCTTTATCACGCTTTAAATTTTCAGGAATAGGAAGCTGTGCAAAAGCGGCGAGTTCACCGAAGGTATAACCAGCCAGCGCTTGTGCTCGTGCGAGTAAAACGGATTCATTTTCAGGTGCTGCTGGTGGCGTAAACATAAATAACTGTCTTCCTGTACAATAAATAAACAGAAAAAAAGGATGATGGAAAATGTTTTTTCACTGATTTAAGTTAAAACATAATAGCATGATATATCATCATTTTTTTATGTGAATCGAGGTTTTAATAATAAATGATATAAGTTGTTCAGGGTTATCCTTAGATCATAAACAGGCTTTTGCACTAGGTTATCCACAGCTTTGTGGGATAACTCCGCAAAAGTGAGATCACTGTTCTGATTTACAGCCTTGACTTTTGCCGATATTCCCCAAAATCTGCCTATTTCGATTAACTAATCGGCACAACCTGTGGATAAAACCGACTATGGTTGTTTTTCGTACAATTTAACCATTGGACTTTATTCATTGGTTTATCCAATCGTTGAAATAGGGATAAAAACTTATCTACTAATTTGAATTATAAGTGATATTTTAAAAAATGTTTCAACAGCCTGTACGCTAATATAAAAACTATACCCTGATTATCTCACTCTTTTTCACATAGATATCCACAGAAAAAGTGAATAAATCCCCTAGACCTTACTGTTGGTGTTTATAACTTTGCGGGTTTCTGTGAATTAACATAATTATAAGTGAAAACGCTATTTTAATGGGGGCGTTTCTAAATCAGGTATAAACCATGCCGATTTAAAATCAAACCAACCAAAGGTATTCATTTTTACACCGCGTATCGTACGTTGCCCTTGTAATTCAAGTAAATGGTGAAATAACGGGAAAAGCCAATTATTTTGTGTTAATTGGCGACACCACTCTTCAAGCGGTAATACTTTTTGACGCCATAAGGCTAGGGCATCTTCATAACGTTCACCCATGCACTGGTGAAATAGGGGCAGTTCATAAAGTGCTGCAAAAATAGAAAACTCGAGCGGTTTATAGAAATTGACGGTAGCTAACCAGATATCACTCTTTGCATCACCATAATACCACTGTTCATAATCAAGCACTTGAATAGATAATTCGATATCATAGTCAGATAAGATTTTTTTGATCAGTTCAGCAATAGTGCTGTATTCGTGGTGCTCTTTATACAGTGTAATGGTCAGTTTTGTGAGTGAAGCGGGTTTAGTATGCGGTGGGATCAGTTTGCTATGGTGCCAGTGTAACAATAAACCATAAGCAGGTGACCAATGGCGTTGATAAGAGGGCGCACAATGGGCCAACATATTCACCGGTGTTAATACACTACTAAGCCATTCGCGGATCTCAGGTTGTTGGCATTGTGTTGAGCGACTATCGTAAAGTAAAAAATAACAGCCTTCCTCTTTGCGGCTTTCCAGTGAGTTGTTATGAGTATCATCATCGGTTAAATGAAGGGTAGAGCAAACCATTTTGTCTTTTAATTCAGGAACCACCCAAATATCGATGTTATCTAATAGTGCGCGTAAACCAAAATAGCGATCAAACGCTTTGATTTGCAGTTTATGTTGATCATTGCTCATCACTTGGTATGCCCCTGTGCCAATGGGGTGCTGAGAAAAATTAGCGAGAGTTCGCCATTCTTGGGGTAAGATCGCTGCTTGTGGGCTACCTAATAGGGTGGCAAATTGTTTATCCGGTACGGTTAAATAAATATCAATAACATAAGGTTGCGGTGAGGTTATTTTCTCAATATGTGCATAAAGTGGATTGCAGACTTTCATTCTCATTAAAGAGGTGCTGATATCCTCTATGGTTAATTCTCGTCCATGGTGAAAATAGATAGCAGGGCGTAAATAAAAGCGCCAATGTTGCTCGCTGATCATCTGCCAGTGATGGGCTAATTCTGCTTCGACTTCCCCATTTTCCTCTTTTAAGTGAAGTAATGAATTAAATATTTGGCTCATTAAATGTAATTCAGAGCGCCGAAGCGGCGTACCGGGTAATAAATTACGAAAAGGGCGATAGTAAATTATTCGTAGACGTTGTTGGCTAGGGTGAAAGCTTTTTTCAATCTGTGAAAGCACCATTTGCCGTAACGAGTCTTTATCGCCCATCAGTGCAACGAGCTTTTCTATATCATTTTCTTTCAGTAATCGCTCTGCTCGGCTTTGTTGGATGTCAAAGGCGTTAGAGTGAAAAGTCAGGGTGGATTTTTTTCCTCTTCCTACTTCTGCTTGCCAATCTATCCAACCAGTTTGATGCATTTTGTTTAGTAACGAACGCACATGGCGACGAGTGCAATGTAATGTTTCAGCAAGCTCTTGTAATGTGGTTTCAGTCTCTTTTCCCTCAAAAGCTTGCCATAAGCGAATAAATTGCAACTCTAAGCGGGGTGATGTCATAAAAGAGGAAATCCCTTATTAAAGTGATCAATTTTAATTTCCTTATATTAGACCGATAATGTTTGTGTTTAAAGTTAGCTCTTATGTTAGTTATCACAAATTATGAATACTAACAGACTCCCCCTTTGAGCATGCGGTGATTACCGGCCAGTGATAATAGTTCACTGGCTTTTTTGTACGTTTTACTGAAAAAAAATGCCGCGAGGTAAATAGCGGCGAGAATGACAAAGTTTAAATTTTTACAGATAACAAACAGTGAAATAAGGTAATTGAGTCAGTGATTAACGCATAAAAGCAGGTTGTTTAGCTTCATAAGCACTTATCTCTGCTTGGTGTTGTAACGTTAATCCGATACTGTCTAATCCTTCAATCATGCAATGACGGCGAAATGCATCGATTTCAAATGAGAAGCATAATTCACCGGCGATCACTTGTTGGGCAACTAAATCAACGGTAATAGGCGTACCAGCATGCTCTGTTACCCAATCAAATAACTGGGTAACTTGCTCATCACTTAATTTGATTGGCAATAACTGGTTATTAAAGGAATTGCCGTAAAAAATATCAGCAAAACTCGGCGCGATCACCGCATGAAAGCCATAATCTGTGAGCGCCCAAGGCGCATGTTCGCGAGAAGATCCACAACCAAAATTCTCGCGCGCCAATAAAATAGAAGCATCTTGATAGATGGGCTGATTTAAAATAAATGATGGGTTAGGCTGGGTGCCTTCATCATCTAAAAATCGCCAATCATGAAATAAGTGTTTACCAAATCCTGTGCGAGTGACTTTTTGTAAAAATTGTTTGGGAATAATCGCATCAGTATCCACGTTGGCAGCATCTAAAGGTACTGGAATTCCAGTGTGTTGTGTGAATTTATTCATTAGGGTCTCCTTTATGATACTGTTGCAAAAGTGCGAATATCAGCGAAATGCCCATGAATGGCGGCGGCAGCGGCCATTGCCGGACTGACTAAATGAGTTCTGCCACCACGACCTTGGCGACCTTCAAAATTACGATTGCTGGTCGATGCGCAACGCTCTCCGGGATTTAATCGGTCATTGTTCATTGCCAAGCACATTGAGCAACCGGGTAAACGCCATTCAAAACCGGCTTCAATAAAAATTTTATCTAAACCTTCTGCTTCTGCTTGGGCTTTAACAGGGCCTGAGCCGGGAACAACAATTGCTTGTACATGGGAGGCGACTTTATGCCCTTTAGCTATCTTTGCTGCTGCGCGTAAATCTTCAATACGAGAGTTAGTGCAAGAGCCTATAAAAACTTTATCTATTGTAATATCAGTTAAGTTAACACCTTCAGTTAATCCCATATAAGCTAAGGCTTTTTCGGCGCTAGCTCGTTCAACAGGATCGTTAAAACTGTTCAATCGCGGAACAATTTGGTCAATAGCAATCACTTGTCCCGGATTCGTCCCCCAAGTCACTTGTGGTGCAATCTCTGCGGCATTAATCGTCACAGTAGCATCAAAAATAGCATCTTCGTCCGACTTTAACGTTTTCCAATAGGCGACAGCTTCATCCCACAATGGGGCTTGAGGGGCAAATTGACGTCCTTTTAAGTAAGCAAATGTAGTCTCATCAGGAGCAACTAAGCCTGCTTTTGCCCCCATCTCTATCGCCATATTGCATAACGTCATTCGCCCTTCCATACTCAAAGCTTCAATAGCTTCTCCCGTAAATTCAATGATATACCCCGTACCTCCCGCACTACCCAATTTTCCGATAATCGCCAATACGATATCTTTTGCCGTGATGCCATTGGCTGTTTTGCCTTGTACTTCGATTTTTAAGGTTTTAGCACGTGATTGTTTTAAGGTTTGTGTCGCTAATACGTGCTCAACCTCAGAAGTGCCAATACCGAAAGCTAATGCGCCAAAGGCACCATGTGTTGCTGTATGTGAGTCGCCACAAACAATTGTCATGCCTGGTAAAGTTAAGCCTTGTTCAGGCCCCATAACATGAACAATTCCTTGATATGGGTGATTTAAGTCATACAAGGTCACACCAAATTCTTGACAGTTTTTCATTAACTCTTGCATTTGAATACGCGCCATATCACCACAGGCGTTGATATCTTTGGTTTGAGTTGAAACGTTGTGATCCATTGTGGCAAAGGTTTTGTTGGGTTGACGAACAGCACGACCTTTGGTTCTTAAACCATCAAAAGCTTGAGGTGAAGTTACTTCATGCACTAAATGTCTATCGATATATATAATAGGTGTTTCATTCGCTACTTCTCTGACAACATGTGCATCGTAAATTTTTTGATATAATGTTTTACCCATGTTATGCCCCTTCTTGAATAAACTGAGCGATATGATCACCCATTTCTGCGGTTGTTATTGCGTTTCCTTCTCCCGCTAAATCTGCGGTGCGATAGCCTGTTGCTAGTACTCTTGTAATTGCTTCTTCAATGGCTTGGGCTGCTTTATCTTCATTAAAGCTATAACGCAGTAATAGGGCGGTTGATAAAATTTGTGCTATTGGATTGGCGATATTTTTACCGGCAATATCTGGTGCGGAGCCACCTGCGGGTTCATATAAACCAAAATGTGCTTCATTTACGCTTGCAGAGGGCAACATGCCCATTGAACCGGTGATCATGGCGCATTCGTCTGATAAAATATCGCCAAAGATATTGGAGCACAGCAATACATCAAATTGCGCTGGATCTTTAATTAATTGCATTGTCGCATTATCGATATACATATGTTGCAAGGTCACATCAGGGTATTGCTTAGCGACCTCAGTGACGACTTCACGCCATAAAATAGAGCTTTGTAAAACGTTGGCTTTATCAATCGACGTGACTTTATAACGACGTTTTTGCGCTGATTTGAAAGCAAAATGAGCAATACGTTCGATTTCATAGCGATGGTAAACCTCGGTATCAAAAGCACGCTCTTCGCGACCTTCACCATCACGGCCTTTAGGTTGACCGAAATAGATCCCCCCAGTTAATTCACGAACACATAAAATATCAAAACCGCGTTGTGCAATATCAGCACGCAATGGACAATAAGCTTCTAAACCTTTATATAAACGAGCTGGGCGCAGATTGCAGAATAATTTAAAGTGTTTACGTAAAGGTAATAATGCGCCACGTTCCGGTTGTTGATCTGCCGGTAAATGCTCCCATTTAGGCCCCCCCACAGAGCCGAATAAAATCGCATCAGCTTGCTCACATCCAGCTAAGGTGGTTGCCGGTAATGGTGTGCCATGATTATCGATAGCAATACCACCAATATCGTACTCTTTGGTCGTGATATTCAGTGAAAATCGTTTATTTACCGCATCGATCACTTTTTGTGCTTGCGCCATAACTTCAGGGCCAATGCCATCTCCGGGCAATACTGCAATATGATAATGTTTAGACATAATGATTAAACCGCTTCTTGTGTTGTATGGTGTTTGCGTTTTTCTATTTCGACTTGCTCTGAACGCCAAATACTGTTGATAACATGCATCATGGCGTTGGCGGATGAACCGACGATATCAGTTTCTAATCCCATGCCATGAAATTTACGTCCTTGGTATTCAACTACGATATCAACTTGTCCTAATGCATCTCGTCCTTCACCTTTGGCTGTTAATTGATAAGTCACCAGTTTTAAGGGATAACCTGTAGCACGAGAAATAGCTTGATAGACAGCATCAACGGGACCATTTCCTGTTGCTGCTTCAGTGATTTCTTCATTTTTACGACTAATGCTGACACTGGCCGTGGCAACTGTTGAGGAGCCGGATTGAGTATTAAAATAGTTCATTACAAACTCATCAGGCTCTTGTTGTTGTTGCCCCATAAAAGCCAATGCTTCTAAGTCATAGTCAAAAACTTGACCTTTTTTATCAGCTAAACGTAAGAAAGCGGCATATAAAGAATCTAAGTTATAATCTGTTTCGCGATAGCCCATCTCTTCCATACGGTGTTTTACCGCAGCTCGACCAGAGCGAGACGTTAAGTTCAATTGCACCTCTTTTAAACCAATTGATTCAGGTGTCATAATTTCGTAAGTTTCACGATTTTTCAGTACGCCATCTTGGTGAATACCAGAGGAGTGGGCAAAGGCATTTGAGCCAACGATGGATTTATTGGCATGAATAGGGGTATTACATAATTGACTGACTAACTGGCTGGTACGGTAGATCTCTTTGTGATTAATACGCGTTTGTACATTCATCATTTGTTCACGTACTTTTATCGCCATAATCACTTCTTCTAAAGCGCAGTTACCGGCTCGTTCACCTAAGCCGTTGATAGTCCCTTCAACTTGTCTTGCACCTGCTTGTACTGCGGTAATAGAGTTTGCAACAGCCATACCTAAATCATCATGGCAATGAACGGAGATCACCGCTTTATCAATATTAGGTACACGTTCAAATAAATTAGTGATAATGCCACCGAATTGATAAGGCGTGGTATAACCTACGGTGTCTGGAATATTAATGGTTGTTGCGCCCGCGTTGATGGCACTTTCCACAATGCGACATAAATTATCAATATGGGTACGCCCCGCATCTTCGCAAGAAAACTCAACATCATCAGTATAGCGTCGGGCGCGTTTAATTGAGCGTGTTCCCATTTCAATAATGTCATCAAAGGATTTTTTTAACTTATGTTCAGCATGCAAAGCGGAGGTGGCTAAAAAAACATGAATACGAAATGCCTCGGCAATGTTTAATGACTCTGCGGCAACGTCAATATCATTATCAACACAGCGAGCTAACGCACAAATGCGACTATTTTTAATTTCTCGAGCGATGGTTTGTACAGATTCAAAATCCCCTGGGGAAGAGACAGGAAAACCCGCTTCAATGATATCTACACCTAAACGTTCTAAGGCATAAGCAATTTGTAACTTCTCTTTTACGCTTAAGCTAGCTTGTAATGCTTGTTCGCCATCTCTTAATGTGGTGTCAAAAATAATCACATTGTTGCTCATAATCTGTTCCTTATACTTTTTTATTTCGTTTTTTGCGCTCTCCCAGGTATAAAAAAACCCGCGATTAGCGCGGGTTTTTCTCTAAGGGTAGGTATGTTTCATTTTTTACCCATCAGCCGACCGCGCATCAATGTTGCGAATAGTAGTAGGCTTGATAGTAAAATTGCGTTTAACATGAAACATCCTTACATTTGTTCTTAATAATGTTTATTTATTGATACCGGATACCAATCATCATGTCAAGCATTGGAATTTTTTAATTTGTTTTGATGTGTGAATTATATTTTATTCTTAGTAATTCTGACTAATATCTAAATTTTTAGTAATGATTATATCTATCAAACAATCATTGATTAGGTTAATGTTTCACATAATCGCTCTCGGGGAGTGAAATAAAAAATTAAACAATTGTTTGCTTTTTTTTTGAACAACTAACTATCAGGGGGATGAGCGGTTGTAGTTAACAACAATATCAATAAATTTGAGCAACATTTTGAATATAAGAATAAAAATTATTACCGTGGTGACTGTAATAGTTCTGAAAGTGTCCTGTAAGGTGATAGATTTTATTATTTTATTATGATTTTTATCATATTTTGTTTTATTATTTGCAAGGCATAAGGTAAAACAGGTTGTAATATATATCGGTATAATCATTTCATTAATATGTAATTTAAATGTCAATTTATTCTCTTTAATATAAAGATGAATTATTTTTTGGTGTTTGTGTTATACATTTTGTGATGTACATGGATGATGAATAATAAGTAGTAATATTTTTATAAAAGTTACAGTCATGGTTAGATATATAATTTATTAATATGCTTTTATATTATTAATAAGTTTTAATTCGCCAATTATAATAACATAGTGGAGTAAAAAATGACGGATTACACATCAGCAACAACGACCAATAAAGAGTCAGCAGATATGCATTTACGTAATGTTGATCTTAATTTATTAACGGTGTTTGATGCTGTTATGCAAATGCAAAATGTCACACGAGCAGCACAGGTGTTAGGTATGTCTCAACCGGCAGTCAGTAATGCAGTTTCTCGTCTTAAGATCATGTTTAATGACGAGTTATTTGTTCGGTATGGCCGAGGTATTCAACCAACATTAAGAGCCAAACAATTATTTGGCCCTGTTCGACAAGCATTACAATTAGTCCATAATGAATTGCCAGGGGCGGGATTTGAACCGGAACAAAGTGATCGTGTGTTTAGCTTATCTATTTGCAGTCCATTAGATATCAAGTTAGCGCCAAAAATTGTAGAGAGAATAAAAAATAAAACCCCTAATATTAATGTAAATATTAAGTCTTATTTGAATAGTAATATTGAACACCAATTAAAATATCAGGAAGTTGAGTTCTTTATTAATTATAAACAATTTGATAAACCAGAGTTTCATTCACACCCTTTATTCAATGATGAAGTGGTTTTGGCTGTCTCTAACCAACACCCACGAATTAAAGAAAGCGTTACTGAAGAGATGTTATTAAATGAGCATCATTCTATTGTTTCTTTAGAAGATGTGGGGTCTTTTAGTGCGGCTTATTATAAGAATACAGAGTTAGAAGATTTAATTACTTATGAAGGTACTGATTTAAATAGTGTATTAAATCTAGTCTCAAAAACTTATTCGGTCGCTATTGCGCCTAGATGGTTAGTTGAAAGCTATTCAGAACAATTGAACATTAAGGCGATATCATTACCTTGGGAGAAGGTAGAACGTCCATGCTATTTAATTTGGCATGAGTCAACGGCACGAGATAAAGGCCATTTATGGATGAAAAATTTACTTAGTGAGGTTTGTCAAAACTAAGAGTGATTCACTCATAATTAGCACTCTATGCTAATTATGCAGAAATAGTGGCAGATAACGTTAGCTTACTGCTAATAACCAATAAAAGATATTCTTTAATAGTAAATAATAAAGATAAGTCTCTTGGGTAGCTGTCACTATTTTTGCCCTAATTGTTATCCTATCCCTATCAGCTGCAACTATTGTCATCTAATCGATTTTTTTCTTTATTTTCTCTGTTATTAATCTTGTAAATGAATAAATTTTTATAATTAACTTTTGATTTTATTATATTTTTCTTGTTAATACTTTGTTTGTTCACAAAGTGTTCAGGCTCATTTTTACATTTTCATTAGTATGATGAAATTGACAAAACTTTTCATGACTCACAATTTTACAAATTTATGTAAAATTAGATTCCTTTATTTTTGCGGATCACTTAGACTTTCAGATAAGTCAGCGAACAGGTGTAAGCTGAAATTAGAAGATGACATTATTCTTTATTTCAACTTAATTATTCCTACGCTTTTCCATAAATAACAGGAAAATCATGATAAATAATAATAATCTATATGATTATCATATAATTAGAAGATTGCAGATGCAATTTTCATCTTCTGGGGAAAAAACGGCTTATCGTCAGTGGGATGCTAAGTCTGAAATCGCCATGTCATGGGCGTCAGTAGCAAAGAAAACACGTGCACTCTCAAATGCATTACTCGATATGGGCGTGGCTGTTCAAGAAAATGTGGGGATTTTTTCCCAAAACAGCATTGATTGGTCTATTGCCGATATTGCTACTTTGCAGTTGCGTGCTGTCACAGTTCCTCTTTATGCAACAAGTAGTGTGGAACAAGCCGCTTATATCATCAACGATGCGAATATTCGTATTCTTTTTGTTGGTGACCAAAAGGAATATGACGTTGTTTCTGAGTTAGCGCTATTATGCCCGCAACTTAAACATATTATTGTGTTTAATTCTCAGGTCGTTTTAAATCCGACAATACCTTCTTATCATCTGACAAACTTAATCAGTGACTGTCAATCTCAATATGATTCTCTGCTACAACAACGTATTGATGAATGTTGTTTAGATGATTTGTTTACGCTGATTTATACCTCGGGTACAACAGGTGAGCCTAAAGGTGTTATGCTTGATTACACCAATCTGGCTTCTCAACTTTATCTGCATGATCAGCGCCTTTCATTATCGGATAAAGATGTTTCATTATGCTTTTTACCGTTATCACATGTATTTGAACGGGCATGGAGCTTCTATGTTATGCATACTGGGGCTATTAATGTTTATCTCACAGATACCCATGCCGTAAGGGAAGCAATGGCTGCAGTAAAACCAACGGTTATGTGTGCAGTGCCACGCTTTTACGAAAAAGTATATAGCGCCATTCAAGAGAAAGTTTCTCAAGCACCTCGACTACGCCAATGGATGTTTAAATGGGCTCTTAAACAGGGTGAAAAACAACGTCAGGCACACTTAGCTGGACGTTCATTAGGCGTGCTATCTCAATGGTGTTATCGCTTTGCGGATAAAAAAGTTCTTCAACCACTACGTCAAATTTTAGGTGGGCGAGTTCGTTTTTTACCTGCCGCAGGCGCTCGTTTAGATGATGCGGTGATCGGCTTTTTCTTAGCCGCGGGTATTAATATTAAATATGGTTATGGCATGACAGAGACTTGTGCCACGGTATCTTGTTGGGAAGAAAACCATTATAAACTAGGCTCTATTGGTACTCCGTTACCGGGGGTTGAGGTACGTATAGGCGAAGAAAACGAGATCCAAGTGCGTGGTAGTATCGTGATGAAAGGTTATTTTAATAAGCCTGAAGAGACGGTTGCCGCGTTTACTGAAGATGGTTGGTTACGTACCGGTGATGCGGGTGCATTAGATGAAGATGGGATGTTATATATTACCGAACGTTTGAAAGATCTTATGAAAACCTCAAATGGAAAATATATTGCACCGCAAATGATTGAAGGTACATTAGGGCAAGATCGCTTTATTGAGCATATCGCTGTGATTGCAGATACCCGTAAATTTGTTTCTGCACTGATCGTACCTTGCTTTGATGCATTAGAAGAACATGCTCGAGCATTAAATTTAAAATATCACGATCGGATAGAGTTATTACGCCATACTAAGATCAAAGAATTATTTGATGAACGCTTGCGTGAAATGCAACGTAATTTTGCTAGTTTCCATCAAGTTAAACGATTTACCCTATTAGCGGAAGGGTTTACGATGGAGTCTGGAGAATTGACACCTACCTTAAAATTAAGACGTAAAATAATTTCTGAACGCTATCGAAATGAAATTGAGCAGATGTATCAAGAGTCGTGATCACCAGACAAAAAAGCACCGTAAAGGTGCTTTTTTATTGCACTTTAGGTAAGTCATAGGCAGTAACAATGCAAGTAATTGGTAAAAGGTATAAACGGAAACGTTGACGCATACGGTTTTATCAGTAAATTGTGTTAAAATGCAGATTCAGATCAGCATGATGACTGAAAACCATAGCAATAATGTAATAAATACCCTATTAATAATTAGAAGAGGCTAAAGTGAAACTGGATGAAATCGCCCGCTTGGCTGGTGTTTCACGAACAACAGCGAGTTATGTCATTAATGGTAAAGCTAAACAGTACCGTGTAAGTGACAAGACTGTTGAAAAAGTGATGGCGGTGGTCAGAGAGCACAATTACCACCCGAACGCTGTTGCCGCGGGATTACGTGCTGGTCGTACGCGTTCTATAGGTTTGGTTATTCCTGATTTGGAAAATACCAGTTATACCAGAATTGCCAATTATCTTGAACGACAAGCGCGTCAACGTGGTTATCAATTGCTGATTGCCTGCTCAGAAGATCAACCTGACAACGAAATTCGTTGTGTAGAACATCTACTACAACGCCAAGTTGATGCCATTATTGTATCAACGGCATTACCCCCAGAGCACCCATTTTATCAGCGTTGGGCTAATCGTTCGTTGCCTATCATTGCCTTAGATAGGGCGTTAGAGAGTGAACATTTTATTAGCGTCGTCGGTGATGATTTAGAAGACGCAAAAATGTTAGCGAGTGAGCTTAAAGCTTTTCCTTCTCAATCGGTTCTCTATCTAGGCGCATTGCCCGAACTATCAGTCAGTTTTTTACGTGAACAGGGCTTTCGTAGTGTGTGGCAAGATGAACCACGACAAGTGACTTATCTTTATGCGAATAGTTATGAACGAGAAGCGGCGGCGGAGGTATTTTCGGAATGGTTAAATAATAACCCGATGCCTGATGCACTCTTTACGACCTCTTTTGCGCTATTACAAGGTGTGATGGATGTAACGTTGCAAAGAAGTGGACGCTTACCTACGCAGTTAGTGATTGCTACATTTGGTGATCATGAATTATTAGATTTCCTCGAATGTCCAGTATTATCGGTGGCTCAGCGACATCGTGATATTGCACAACGTGTATTAGAGCTGGTTTTGGCAAGTCTTGAAGAAGAGCAAAAACCACAAGCGGGTATTACGCGTATTCGACGTGATTTATGTCGCCGAGGTAGTTTAGGACGTACTCGTTAATTAGCGTTCACTTTCTGACTCAGCATTTTTTATAATGACTATCCCTGCTTTATTAAATTAAAGCAGGGATAGTTTATTTGGTTAAATAATGTCGGGTGACTTAAATAAAATAAAATTTGAGATTAATCTTAAACGTTTTTTTACAATTTATCCTGTTTTGTTTAATTCGCGGGTGAAATTTTGATATTTCTATAAGTGATATTACTTAAATAAAATAATTTATTTATTAACTTTGCAGAAAGAAAACTAGACAGTAAAAAATTATCTACATGATATCACATTATTTTTTCAGTAGATTAAGCCGGTTTTTTAATTTAAAGAGGGCTTTGTATTGTTATGTTGGTTAAAGGTAAATGAACGACAATAAATAGGCATTATCTCATTAAATAGGTCATTTTCTTTTTATGACTTCTTTATCTTATTTTTCCCTTTTTCATCTCTATAAATAATCACTATTTGAGAACAAATAAGAAAAATAAAAAATAACCGATAGGAATCATAGTGTTAATATTCTGCTTTTTTAGCCTGCTGATAATTTGTTCATTTCGATGAGATTATAAAATTACTGTAAATATCAATAAAGCGTCCTACAACTGGCTTGACAACGTTTTCATACCATCCGTAAACTCTATTTGTGGGGATTTGTGGGATAATGTGGTGTAAATTATAACGCTGAGGGAAATGAGGATGTTTCGTGGTGCAACACTCGTTAATCTCGACAGCAAAGGGCGAATAACAGTTCCTTCCCGTTATCGAACAACGCTGAACGAGGCTTCTGAAGGTCAAATGGTCTGTACCATTGATCTCAATCAGCCATGTTTATTGCTGTACACCCTTCCTGAATGGGAAAAAATTGAGTTAAAACTGGCGGCGCTTTCTTCCATGAATCCCGCCGAACGAAGAGTGCAGCGTTTATTACTTGGGCATGCCAGTGAATGCCAAATGGATAGCGCAGGACGTCTTTTGTTAGCTAGCACGCTAAGACAGCACGCGGGGCTAACCAAAGAGGTCATGTTAGTCGGTCAATTCAATAAATTTGAATTGTGGGATGAACAGGTCTGGTATCAACAGATCAAAGAAGACATTTTGGCAGAGCAAACCTCACAGGAACCGTTATCGACACGACTATTGGATTTATCACTTTAAATAATGACAACGAATAATTTTAGCCATACCAGTGTATTACTGGATGAAGCAGTAAACGGCCTGAATATTAAACCTTCAGGTATTTATATTGACGGTACTTTTGGCCGTGGCGGGCACTCTCGTCTGATTTTATCGCAATTAGGTGAACAAGGCCGTCTCATTGCGATTGATAGAGATCCACAAGCTATCGCAGTGGCAAATGAAATTGATGATCCACGATTCTCTATTATTCATGGGCCTTTTTCAAATATTGAACACTATATCAATGAGTTAGGTTTAAGTGGCAAAGTTGATGGCGTATTATTAGATTTAGGCGTTTCTTCACCGCAATTAGATGATCCTGAACGAGGATTCTCTTTTATGCGTGATGGGCCACTCGATATGCGTATGGACCCAACCACAGGACAATCAGCTGCACAGTGGTTAATGAATGCCGAAGAAGATGATATTACTTGGGTGCTAAAAACCTTCGGTGAAGAGCGTTTCGCGAAACGCATTGCCCGTGCCATTGTGGCGCGTAATAAAACTGAAGAGCCATTAACACGTACTAAACAGTTAGCGGATTTGATTAGTGAAGCAAGTCCAGTAAAAGAGCGACATAAGCACCCTGCAACACGTAGCTTTCAAGCGATCCGTATCTATATCAATAGCGAGTTAGATGAGATTGAAAAAGCATTAAAAGGTGCCGTGTCTATTTTAGCGCCAGCAGGACGTTTATCGGTGATTAGTTTCCACTCTTTAGAAGACCGATTAGTTAAACGCTTTATAAGAGATGAAAGTAAAGGGCCTGTTGTTCCAGCGGGGATCCCATTAACAGAAGAACAAATTAAAGCACTAGGAAGTGCTCGCCTGAGTAGCATTCATAAAATGAAACCTACCGGTGTTGAAGTTGAGGAGAATCCACGAGCGCGAAGTTCTGTTTTACGCGTCGCACAGCGTATTGAGGAATAAATGTCTACTGAACGCCATTCATTACCGGGAGTAATAGGACAAGATTTACTGCGTCATGGCAAATTGCCACTTATTCTTTTTTTCGCCGTTATTATCTCCGCGATCTATGTGGTAACGACAGCACATAAAACACGCTTACTGACAGCAGAAAAAGAGCGCTTAGTGTTAGAAAAAAATGTATTGGATATTGAATGGCGCAACTTGATCCTTGAGGAAAATGCATTGGCGGACCATAGCCGAGTTGAACGTTTTGCAAGTGAACAGTTAGGCATGGTTCATGTTGATCCAACTAAAGAGAATATTGTGGTTACTAAATAATTAAGGCAAGTATGAAATTTTCACGTTCGGCAAAAGCGAAGACAAAGACAAAGTCAAATGCCAAACTCCGTAAACCTGAAGAAAAAACAGGATTTGTGAGTTGGCGTTTTGCGTTGCTTTGCGGTGGTATTGGTATTGCTTTAGCGGCGTTATTAATACGAGTTGCCTATTTACAGATTATTAACCCAGATCCCCTGATCCGCGAAGGGGATCTGCGCTCTTTACGTGTGCAAAAAGTCCCCACAGCTCGTGGCATGATAAGCGATCGTATGGGAAGACCATTGGCGGTGAGTGTCCCTGTATATGCTATTTGGGCTGATCCTAAAGTTGTGTTAGAAGCTAACCCTGATATGACCGATTCACGCTGGTTAGCACTTGCTGATGCATTAAAACTTCCCGTTAATCAAATTTCTCAAAAAATTTCTGCAACACCTTCCGCTCGTTTTATCTATCTTGCGCGCCAAGTTAATCCTGAAATTAGTGATTACATAAGTAAGCTGAAAATCAAAGGGATAAACATGCGCCAAGAGTCCAAACGCTATTATCCTTCAGGAGAAGTGACCGCTCACATCATTGGTGTTACAAACATTGATGGTGATGGTATTGAAGGGGTTGAAAAAAGCTTTAACCAATGGCTTACCGGTGCCCCCGGAGAGCGAGTTGTACGCAAAGATGGCTTTAACCGTGTGATTGAAAATATCGCTCAAACAGATAGCCAAGCTGCTCACAACTTAATGTTAAGCATTGATGAGCGTTTACAATCTGTTGTGTATAGAGAGTTAACCAATGCAGTCATTGAAAATAAAGCCGAATCAGGTACGGCGGTTTTGGTTGATGTCAATACAGGCGAAGTGTTAGCGATGGCAAATAGCCCATCCTATAACCCGAATAATTTAGCAGGAACGCCGAAAGATGCGATGCGTAATCGAGCTATCACCGATATTTTTGAGCCAGGCTCTACGGTAAAGCCGATGGTGGTTATGAGTGCGCTAAACAATAATATTATTAAAGAAAATACCGTTATTAATACTGTTCCTTATCGAATTAGTGGTCATCAGATAAAAGATGTTGCGCTTTATCGTGAGCTTTCGATAACTGGAATTTTACAGAAATCGAGTAACGTAGGGGTATCTCGCCTTGCGTTAGCGATGCCGGCGTCTGAACTGGTAGATGTTTATTCCCGTTTTGGCCTCGGAAAACCAACTAACTTGGGGCTAGTTGGTGAAAGTAGTGGCATATTTCCAATAAAAAAACAACGGTGGTCCGATCTTGAAAGGGCCACCTTCTCATTCGGATATGGGCTAATGGTAACGCCATTACAGTTAGCGCGTGTCTATGCAACTATCGGTAGTTTTGGTATTTATCGACCGCTTTCTATTACTAAAGTCGACCCTCCTGTACCGGGTACTCGCGTTTTTCCTGAAAAAGTCATGAGAACAGTGGTTCATATGATGGAAAGTGTCGCCTTACCGGGCGGTGGTGGCGTTCGTGCTGCGATCAAAGGGTATCGTGTTGCGATTAAGACCGGGACCGCGAAAAAAGTCGGCCCAGATGGAAAGTATATTAATGCCTACATTTCTTATGCAGCCGGTGTTGCACCGGCAAGCCGTCCACGCTTTGCCTTAGTAGTGATCATTAACGAGCCAAAAGCGGGCAAATATTATGGGGGTGCAGTTTCTGCACCAGTGTTTGGCACAATTATGGGCGCGGTTCTACGTACGATGAATGTAGAGCCTGATGCATTAACGCCAGACGATAAAAGTGAAATAGTGATTAATAAAAAAGAGGATACAAGTGGCAGATCCTAATTTAAGTGACCTATTAGGGGCACTCGGGATACAAGCACCGTCTTTAACGCTTAAAGACATGACACTCGATAGCCGAAAAGCCGCGAGTGGTGATCTGTTTGTGGCAATTAAAGGCCATGAAACGGATGGTAGACGCTATATTCCTCAGGCAATTGCACAAGGTGTTTGCGCTGTTTTAGCGGAAGCTGAAGGTATTGCTACTCATGGCGAAATTCGTGAAAGTCATGGTATACCCGTTATTTATATTGAAAACCTAAATTGTCAATTATCAAAACTTGCAGGAATTTTTTATCATCAGCCAGCGAATAAATTAAAGCTGATTGGTGTCACTGGTACTAACGGAAAAACGACAACAACACAATTGTTAGCACAGTGGGCGCAAGGTTTAGGTGAAGTCAGTGCCGTTATGGGAACGGTAGGCAATGGGTTATTAGATCATATTGTTCCGGCAATGAATACAACCGGTTCAGCGGTTGATATCCAATTAGAATTACAGCAATTAGTTAATCAAGGCGCTACCTTTACCGCAATGGAGGTTTCGTCACACGGTTTAGTTCAAGGGCGCGTTAGTGCGCTACCTTTTGTCGCCAGCGTATTTACCAACTTAAGTCGCGATCACCTTGATTATCATGGTGATATGGCCAATTACGAACAGGCTAAATGGTTGTTATTTTCGACCCACCATAGTGGCGAAAAAATCATTAATGCTGATGATGCGGTAGGGCATAAATGGTTGACGCATCTACCCGATGCAGTGGCGGTGACTATGGCGGATAAATTGCCGGCAAATTGGCAAGGACGCTATGTGCAAGCGACACAAATCAATTACCATGATGCGGGTGCCACTATCCATTTTAATTCAAGTTGGGGAGAAGGTGAAATTGAAAGCCCATTAATGGGGGCTTTTAATGTCAGTAACTTACTCTGTGCTTTAGCTACACTTTTGGCACTTGAATACCCTCTTGATGCAGTGATTAAAGCTTCCAGTGCATTAACGCCCGTTTGTGGTCGTATGGAAGTATTTAGTGCGGATAATCGTCCTACGGTGATCGTTGATTATGCCCACACGCCAGATGCCTTAGAAAAAGCGTTACAAGCGGCACGCTTACACTGTACTGGCAAACTGTGGTGTATCTTTGGTTGTGGTGGTGATAGAGATAAAGGTAAGCGCCCACTAATGGGAGCTGTAGCAGAGCAGTTTGCCGATAAAGTGGTTATCACCGATGACAATCCACGTAGTGAAGAGCCTCAAGCCATTATTCAAGATATCCTTTCTGGGTTAATGGATCCTGGTCGTGCATTAGCGATTGAAGGTCGAGCAGAAGCCGTGACGAATGTAGTAATGCAAGCCTCTCCCGCTGATATGATCTTAGTGGCAGGAAAAGGGCACGAAGATTATCAAATCGTTGGCACTCGCCGTCTTGATTATTCTGACCGATTAACTGTTGCACGGTTATTGGGGGTGATCGCATGATAGCGCTTTCTCTCGAAACTATTGCACAAGTCACTCAAGGCACGTTGAGTACTATTACTCAAAGCCAAGCCAATCAATTAATGATCAAATCAATTTCTACCGATAGCCGTAAAATTGATGATGCATGTCTGTTTATTGCTTTAGCAGGTGATCGTTTTGATGCTCATGACTTTATTGCTGATGTCAAACAAAAGGGTGCCGTTGCGGTTTTAGTTAATCGGAAAATCGATGTTGAATGTCCACAAATCATCGTAAAAGATACCCGTTTAGCAATGGGGCATATTGCCGCTTATATCCGTTCGCTTAGCAATGCTAAAATTGTGGCGTTAACGGGCTCTTCGGGTAAAACGTCCGTTAAAGAGATGACGGCTTCGATACTGCGTCACTGTGGTGAAACCTTATATACACATGGCAATTTAAATAATGATATTGGTGTTCCCCTGACACTCTTTCGTCTAACCCCTGAACATCGTTTTGCCGTGATTGAACTTGGTGCTAACCATATTGGTGAAATAGCCTATACCGTGAATATGGTTAAACCAGATAGTGCATTGGTCAATAATCTCTTTTCTGCACATATTGAAGGTTTTGGTTCCTTACAAGGGATTGCTCAAGCTAAAGGTGAAATATTCACTGGCTTAAAAGAGCAAGGCACAGCCATTATTAATCAGCAAAGTAATGATGTTGCGCTATGGCAACAGCATTTTAACTCACGTCAAACTCAGTGGTCTTTCTCTTTATCTGCAGACACTCAGGCCGATTTCTACCCAACGGATATCGTTGTTAATCAACTCACCACCGATTTTACATTGCATACGCCAGAAGGGGGTGTAGCAATCACCCTACCTTTACCTGGTCGCCATAATATTGCCAATGCGTTAGCCGCAAGTGCGTTAGCCTTGTCGGTAGGGGCGACATTAACGGATATTCAGCAAGGTTTAGCGGTACTGAAAGCCGTACCTGGCAGACTCTATCCTGTTGAATTAACAACAGGAAAAATAGTGTTAGATGATACCTATAATGCTAATGATGGGTCGATGATGGCAGGGCTGCAAGTTTTATCTCAATTACCAGGATATAAAATCTTTGTCGCTGGAGATATGGCTGAACTAGGCGAGGATTCAGAAAAATGTCACCGTGATGTGGGACGTTTTGCCCATCAAGTCGGTATCGATCGGGTATTAACCGTGGGTCATTACAGCCAGTTTATTAGTCAAGAAAATGAAGGCGGTGAGCATTTTTCATTTAAAGCTGATTTGCTTACCCAATTAATTCCATTATTACAGCAGCATGATGTTGTTTCAGTTTTAGTAAAAGGTTCACGAAGCTCAGCAATGGAGGATATCGTGAACGCATTAAAGGAGTGCTTTGAATGTTAGTTTGGCTAGCCGAATATTTGGTTAAATATCATACATTTTTTAATGTGTTTTCTTATCTGACATTCAGAGCGATTGTTGGTTTATTGACGGCATTAATTATTGCGTTATGGATGGGACCCCATTTAATTGCATGGTTACAAAAAATGCAAATCGGGCAAGTGGTGCGTAACGAAGGCCCTGAGTCACACTTTAGCAAACGTGGTACGCCGACCATGGGTGGGATCATGATCCTATTTTCTATCGCTGTATCAACCTTATTGTGGGCGCGATTAGATAATCCTTATGTATGGTGTGTACTCTTGGTGCTAATTGGTTATGGCATCATCGGTTTTATCGATGATTATCGCAAAGTAGTGCGTAAAGATACTCGAGGCTTAATAGCGCGTTGGAAATATTTCTGGCAATCGGTATTAGCTTTAGCGGTTGCATTTAGTATGTACGCGATTGGTAAAGATACCCCAGCAACGCAACTTGTCGTGCCTTTCTTTAAAGATGTCATGCCACAACTTGGCATGTTGTATATCTTACTGGCTTATTTTGTCATTGTTGGCACCAGTAACGCGGTAAATTTAACCGATGGTTTAGATGGCTTAGCCATTATGCCTACGGTGTTTGTAGCGGCTGGATTTGCATTAGTTGCATGGGCTACAGGTAATGTCAATTTTGCCAGCTACCTAAAAATTCCTTATTTAATGCATGCAGGCGAATTGGTGATTGTTTGTACCGCCATTGTCGGCGCGGGATTAGGCTTCCTTTGGTTTAATACTTATCCTGCCCAAGTCTTTATGGGTGATGTTGGCTCTTTAGCATTAGGTGGTGCATTAGGTACTATCGCCGTGTTATTACGCCAAGAATTTTTATTAGTGATTATGGGGGGCGTGTTCGTTGTTGAAACGCTCTCGGTTATTTTACAAGTAGGTTCATTTAAACTGCGCGGCCAACGTATTTTCCGTATGGCGCCAATCCATCATCACTATGAATTAAAAGGTTGGCCAGAGCCTCGTGTGATTGTCCGCTTTTGGATCATCTCTCTTATGTTAGTCCTTATTGGTTTAGCGACATTAAAGGTACGTTAACATGGCAAATTATCAGGGGAAAAAAGTTGTTATCGTGGGACTAGGCATTACCGGTCTATCCTGCGTTGACTTTTTTATCCGCCAAGGTGTAACACCTAAAGTGATAGATACTCGCCAGCATCCCGCGGGTTTAGATAAGCTACCTGCTGATGTTGAGTATCATACGGGGAGTTTTCATCAAGTATGGCTTAATGATGCTGATTTAATTGTCTCAAGTCCGGGTATTGCGTTATCAACGCCTGAGTTAGTTGAAGCGCGAGATCATGGAGTGGAAATTGTCGGTGATATTGAGCTATTTTGCCGTGAGGCAAAAGCACCTATTGTTGCGATAACAGGCTCTAATGGCAAAAGTACCGTAACGACGTTGGTGGGGGAAATGGCTAAAGCTGACGGGATCCCTGTCGGTGTCGGTGGCAATATTGGTGTACCTGCTTTAACGTTATTAACACAGCCTTATGACTTATATGTCTTAGAGCTATCGAGCTTTCAATTAGAGACAACCTATAGCTTAACAGCGGCGGCTGCCACGGTATTAAATATTAGCGAAGATCATATGAATCGCTATCCGTTAGGATTAGAACAATACCGTGAAGCTAAATTACGTATTTATGATAATGCTAAAACCTGTGTCTATAACGCAGATGATGTTCTGACATTGCCTTTAGCTGGCAAAGATGCACGTTGTGTGAGTTTTGGTATCGGACAAGGGGATTATCAACTGGATAATACCAATCGTTACTTGAACGTAAATGGTGAAAATATTCTTGCCACTTCACAGATGTTCCTTTCTGGTCAACACAATTACACCAATGCATTAGCCGCATTAGCGTTAGCTGATGCGGTGGGAATTTCTCGTAAAGCATCACTGGCTGTTTTAAACACCTATCATGGCCTTGCTCATCGTTTCCAATTAGTTTACTCCCATAATGGGGTACGTTGGATCAATGATTCTAAAGCGACTAATGTAGGTAGCACAGAAGCAGCTTTAAGAGGGCTTGAAGTAGAAGGGACTTTGCACCTGTTGTTAGGTGGGGACGGTAAGTCTGCTGATTTTAGCGCGCTATTACCTTATCTCAGTGGCGATAATATTCGCTTATATTGCTTCGGACAAGATGGTCAAGCATTGGCAAATTTACGACCACAAGTCTCACAATTAACCGCGACTATGGAAGAGGCGATGCGATTACTTGCACCAACAGTGCAAACTGGCGATATGGTGCTACTTTCACCCGCTTGTGCAAGTCTAGATCAGTTTAAAAGTTTCGAACAACGTGGTGATGAGTTTGCCCGTTTAGCGCAGGAGCTTGGCTGATGAGTGTATACGCAATGCGAAGATTAAAACAGTGGCTGGTGGGAAGTTATCAAACAGATAACAGCGCGTTCGTGCCTTATGATCGCACTTTGCTCTGGTTTACATTCGGATTAGCGGTTGTCGGGTTTGTGATGGTAACCTCGGCGTCAATGCCTGTTGGACAACGTTTAGCAGAAGATCCTTTTCTATTTGCTAAACGTGACGGCATTTATATGATTGTTGCCCTTTGCCTTGCATTAGTGACAATGCGAGTGCCAATGGCGGTATGGCAACGCTACAGTAGCTTAATGCTGTTTGGTTCTATCTTGCTATTACTCGTGGTATTGGCAGTGGGCAGTTCAGTAAATGGCGCATCACGTTGGATTGCATTTGGGCCTTTACGTATTCAGCCGGCAGAACTTTCTAAATTGGCACTGTTTTGTTATCTCTCCAGTTATTTGGTGAGAAAAGTAGAAGAAGTGAGAAACAATTTTTGGGGATTCTGTAAACCTATGGGGGTGATGTTAATATTAGCCGTGTTACTGCTATTACAACCCGACTTAGGTACGGTGGTCGTGTTGTTTGTGACCACATTAGCGTTGCTTTTTTTAGCCGGTGCAAAAATTTGGCAATTCCTCGCCATTATTGGTACAGGTATTGCCGCTGTTGTGATGTTAATTATTGTTGAGCCTTACCGTGTACGACGTATCACTTCGTTCTTAGAACCTTGGGAAGATCCTTTTGGTAGTGGTTATCAGTTAACACAATCCTTGATGGCTTTTGGACGCGGTGATCTACTGGGGCAAGGGTTAGGAAATTCAGTACAAAAGTTGGAGTATCTACCTGAAGCTCATACTGACTTTATTTTCTCCATTTTAGCAGAAGAACTTGGTTATATCGGTGTGGTTTTAGTGCTTTTAATGGTATTCTTCATCGCTTTTCGTGCGATGCAAATTGGACGCCGTGCTTTGCTGCTCGATCAACGTTTTTCAGGCTTTTTAGCCTGTTCGATTGGGATCTGGTTTACCTTCCAGACTTTGGTCAACGTCGGTGCGGCAGCAGGTATGTTGCCAACAAAAGGGTTAACGTTACCTCTTATTAGTTACGGTGGTTCGAGTTTGATTATTATGTCAACGGCTATCGTGATGTTGTTACGAATTGATTATGAATCACGC
Source organism: Proteus sp. G4415 (assembly GCF_963896075.1). NCBI lineage: Bacteria > Pseudomonadati > Pseudomonadota > Gammaproteobacteria > Enterobacterales > Morganellaceae > Proteus > Proteus sp. G4415. The sequence goes on along the minus strand of NZ_CAWQOK010000143.1, from coordinate 17,861 downwards.
CTAGCACAGGCTCAGGCGTTTGTAAGGAGTCCTAAATGAGCGAACGTAAACGCCGATTAATGGTGATGGCCGGCGGAACAGGAGGGCACGTCTTTCCTGGATTAGCAGTTGCTCATTATCTGCAATCCCAAGGCTGGGATATTCGTTGGTTAGGAACCGCGGATAGAATGGAAGCACAATTAGTGCCTAAGCATGGCATTGAAATCGAGTATATCCGTATTTCGGGTCTGCGAGGTAAAGGGGTAAAAGCGTTAATTGCGGCACCTATTCGTATTATAAAAGCGATTTTTCAAGCCCGTCGGATTATGAAGCGCTATCAGCCTGATGCCGTATTAGGCATGGGAGGCTATGTTTCTGGACCAGGCGGTGTTGCAGCATGGAGCTGTGGTATTCCCGTTGTTTTACATGAACAAAATGGTATTGCAGGCTTAACTAACCGTTGGTTGTCAAAAATAGCCAAACGTGTGTTACAAGCATTCCCCGGTGCGTTTGCTAATGCGCCTGTTGTTGGTAATCCGGTTCGTGACGATGTCTTAGCACTTGAAGCCCCAGCAGAGAGATTAAAAGGCAGAGAAGGTGCTGTCCGAGTGCTGGTTATTGGTGGTAGCCAAGGTGCGCGTATCTTAAATCATACAATGCCCGTGGTGGCTGGATTATTAGGAGAGCGAGTTACAATTTGGCATCAGGCCGGCAAAGGGAGCGAAAGTGATACCAAATTACGCTATCAAAATGAATTTTCTAAAAATTCAGTTAAATCTGAGTATAAAGTTACTGAATTTATTGATGATATAGCGCAAGCTTATCAATGGGCTGATGTTGTTGTATGTCGTTCAGGTGCATTAACAGTTAGCGAGATTGCCGCTGCGGGGTTACCCGCTATTTTTGTTCCTTTTCAACATAAAGATAGACAGCAATATTGGAATGCATTGCCATTAGAAAATGCCGGTGCGGCGCGTATTATTGAACAGAATGATTTAACGCCAGAAGCGATAGCTGACACCCTAGAAAATTGGGATAGACATCAGCTAATGCTAATGGCAGAAAAAGCACAAAGTGTTGCGATTACGGATGCTACTGAGCGAGTCGCTAATGTAATTATCGAAGTGGCTAAAAAATAAACGTAACTTGTAACCATTAACTTAGAGTGAAGAAGTAAATAGTGAATACACAACAGCTGGCGAAATTAAGATCTTTTGTGCCTGAGATGAGAAAAGTTAGGCATATCCACTTTGTTGGCATTGGTGGTGCCGGCATGGGCGGGATCGCCGAAGTGTTGGCTAATGAAGGTTATGCAATCAGTGGTTCTGATTTAGCGCCTAATGTAGTCACACAACAACTCGTTGCATTAGGGGCGACAATCTATTTTAATCATCGCCCTGAAAATATTCGTGATGCTAGTGTTGTGGTGGTTTCTACCGCAATTAGTGCAGATAATCCGGAAATTATTGCAGCAAGAGAAGCGCGTATTCCTGTGATACGTCGTGCAGAAATGTTAGCGGAGTTAATGCGTTATCGTCACGGGGTTGCGATTGCAGGAACCCACGGTAAAACAACAACAACGGCGATGATTTCGAATATTTATGCACAAGCAGGATTAGATCCAACCTTTGTTAATGGCGGTTTAGTGAAATCAGCAGGTACCCATGCTCGTTTAGGTTGTAGCCGCTATTTAATTGCAGAAGCGGATGAGAGTGATGCTTCTTTCTTACATCTTCAACCTATGGTTGCGGTGGTAACGAATATTGAAGCTGACCATATGGACACTTATCACGGTAATTTTGATAATTTAAAAGAGACTTTTATTACTTTTTTACACAACTTACCGTTTTATGGTCGCGCAGTGATGTGTATTGATGACGATGTTATTCGGTCAATTATTCCTAAAGTAGGGCGTTATATTACTACCTATGGTTTTAGTGAAGATGCTGATGTACGCATTACTCATTACGAACAAAAAGGTGCGCAAGGATTTTTCACTATTTCTCGTGAAGATATGCCTGATTTAGATGTGGTATTAAATGCGCCGGGACGTCATAACGCCTTAAATGCAACCGCAGCTGTGGCTGTTGCTACAGAAGAAGGGATTGCGGATGAGCATATTTTAGCCGCACTACTTAATTTCCAAGGCACTGGGCGTCGTTTCGATTTCTTGGGAAATTTCAGTCTTGAGCATGTGAATGGCCAAGAAGGGGAAGTCATGCTGGTGGATGACTATGGACATCACCCAACAGAAGTTGATGCAACGATAAAAGCGGCACGAGCAGGTTGGCCTGATAAACGTTTAGTGATGTTATTTCAACCACATCGTTATACACGTACTCGTGATTTATATGAAGATTTTGCAACGGTGCTTAATCAAGTTGATATTTTATTATTAACCGATGTTTATGCAGCAGGAGAGGCGCCTATTCCCGGTGCAGATAGTCGTTCACTGTGTCGTACTATTCGTCAACGTGGCAAACTAGATCCGATTTGGGTTTCTGATGTTGAGAACATCTCCTCAATATTAGCGGGTGTATTAATAGATAATGATCTTGTTTTAGTTCAAGGTGCTGGAAATATTGGTAAAATAGCGCGTCGCTTAGCAGAAACAAAATTACAACCATCTTTAAGCGAGGATTAAGACGGATGTTTGAGCAAGTGAACATCATTTATGGTGAAATGGTTAAGAAAATGACTGTAATGGTGGGAGATTTTAGTCAAAAAGAGATCTTATTTGCGAAAAATACGATCGGTAATTTGCTTGCTCAAAGAGATGTGGGAAAAATTTATCAGTTAAAAGTAGCGAAATTTAAAGAAAAACTCGCTATTTTGACTTTTAAGGTAAATAATTCTCAACAGATTGAACAATTTAGTGATTTAATTATCAAAGCTAAAGGTATTTATAGAGTATATATATCTAGTGGAAGTATTAATCGTAGGAATATCGTACAAAAGAATAGCCGATTCTCTTATTTGAATGTTGCGCAGGGGTGAATGAATTTACTATGTCACAAGCAGCGCTAAATAATAAAGAGATAAAAGAGAAACGTCATTCTGATAGGCCGAGTAATGGTAGCTATTTATCAGGATTAATCTTCTTCTTATGTGTGATTGCCACCATTATTTGGGGCGGAATACAAGTTGTGAATTGGATGAAAGATGCTAATCGTCTACCGATATCAAAGCTTGTACTTACTGGTGAGCGGCATTACACAACGAATGATGATGTGCGTCAGGCCATTTTATCTTTAGGCCAACCAGGCACTTTTATGACACAGGATGTCAATATCATTCAGCAACAAATTGAACGTATGCCATGGATCAGGCAAGTGACCGTACGTAAACAATGGCCAGACGAATTAAAAATCCATCTGGTGGAGTATGTGCCATTTACCCGTTGGAATGACACACATTTTCTTGATAGAGAAGGCCGAATTTTCAGTCTGCCAACGCGATTGGAAACACAAGGAAATTACCCACTATTATATGGGCCGCAAGGAAGTGAGAAAATGGTATTAGCAGGTTATTTAGCAATGAGAGATCAGCTTCTTGCCAGTAATCTGAAATTAAAAGCAGCATCAATGTCAGCTCGTCAAGGATGGCAATTAGTCTTAGACAATGATGTCCGATTGGAGTTAGGGCGTAAGGATACCGAAAAACGGATTGCTCGCTTTATTGAGCTGTATCCTATCTTGCAACAACAGACTGACAAACGGGTTGATTATGTCGATTTGCGTTATGACAGTGGTGGTGCAGTTGGATGGGCTCCTTTATTACTTGATGTGAATGAATAAACAAGACGTGGCAGATGACACGATGAAGGCGAAGGCAGAACAATAATGATCAAAGCGACGGACAGAAAATTAGTAGTTGGTCTTGAGATTGGTACGGCCAAAGTAGCCACCCTTGTCGGTGAGATCCTGCCTGATGGCGTAGTGAATATTATCGGGGTGGGAAGTTGCCCATCTCGGGGTATGGACAAAGGTGGCGTGAACGATCTCGAATCCGTCGTAAAATGTGTACAACGGGCTGTAGATCAGGCTGAATTGATGGCAGATTGCCAAATATCGTCAGTATATTTGGCGTTATCAGGCAAACATATTAGCTGCCAAAATGAAATTGGTATGGTGCCAATTTCAGAAGAAGAAGTAACACAAGATGATGTTGATAGCGTGGTGCATACTGCGAAATCCGTCAAAGTAAAAGATGAACACCGTGTTTTACACGTAATACCGCAAGAGTACGCCATTGATTACCAAGAAGGGATCAAAAACCCTGTTGGGTTATCTGGTGTACGTATGCAGGCTAAAGTACATCTGATTACCTGCCATAACGATATGGCGAAGAATATAGTAAAAGCAGTTGAGCGCTGTGGTTTAAAAGTGGATCAACTGATTTTTGCAGGACTGGCTTCAAGTTTTGCTGTGCTAACAGAAGATGAGCGCGAATTAGGTGTTTGTGTCGTTGATATGGGTGGCGGAACCATGGATATCGCCATATATACCGGTGGTGCATTAAGACATACTCGTGTCATTCCTTATGCAGGCAACGTTGTGACTAGCGATATTGCTTACGCTTTTGGTACACCACCAAATGACGCTGAAGCAATAAAAGTGCGTCATGGCTGTGCATTAGGCTCTTTAGTTGGCAAAGATGAAAATGTCGAAGTTCCAAGTGTCGGAGGTAGACCACCAAGAAGTCTACAACGGCAAACACTTGCTGAGGTGATTGAACCGCGTTATACCGAGCTTCTAAATCTTGTTAATGAAGAGATTTTGAGTGTTCAGGAACAATTACGTCAGCAAGGAATAAAGCACCATTTAGCGGCAGGTATTGTTTTAACAGGTGGTGCTGCACAGATAGATGGACTTGTTGAATGTGCTCAACGTGTTTTCCACACGCAAGTACGGATCGGTAAACCGTTAAATATTACCGGGCTAACAGATTATGCGCAGGATCCCTTCTATTCTACGGCAGTCGGGCTTTTGCATTACGGTAAAGAATCTCACTTTGGTGAGGAAACTGAAACCGAAAAACGCTCTGCAGTTAGTGGTTGGCTAAAAAAACTCACTGGCTGGTTAAAAAGAGAGTTTTAATCATCAGACAAATTTAAAAAGAGGTCGTTTGAGCAAGCGACCCTAAAAGGCACAAAACGGAGAGAAATTATGTTTGAACCTATGGAATTAACCAACGATGCGGTGATCAAAGTCATCGGCGTTGGTGGCGGCGGCGGTAATGCGGTTGAGCACATGGTTCGTGAACGTATTGAAGGCGTTGATTTCTTCGCGGTCAATACTGATGCTCAAGCATTACGTAAAACAGCAGTTGGACAAACTATCCAAATCGGTAATGCCATTACGAAAGGCTTAGGTGCAGGTGCAAACCCTGAGGTAGGCCGTAATGCTGCCGAAGAAGATCGTGAAGCGTTACGCGCTGCACTAGAAGGTGCGGATATGGTATTTATTGCTGCGGGTATGGGCGGTGGTACTGGTACCGGTGCTGCGCCAGTCGTTGCTGAAGTTGCGAAAGAGTTAGGTATTTTAACGGTTGCTGTTGTGACTAAGCCTTTTAATTTTGAAGGCAAAAAGCGTATGGCATTTGCTGAGCAGGGAATTACTGAGTTATCTAAGCATGTTGACTCATTAATCACTATTCCAAATGACAAGCTGCTAAAAGTACTCGGCCGTGGTATTTCGTTACTTGACGCATTTGGTGCGGCAAATGATGTATTAAAAGGTGCTGTTCAAGGTATCGCAGAACTGATCACTCGCCCAGGTTTGATGAACGTCGACTTTGCTGACGTGAGAACGGTGATGTCAGAGATGGGTTATGCCATGATGGGATCTGGTGCAGCTAAAGGCGAAGATCGTGCTGAAGAAGCCGCTGAAATGGCGATTTCAAGTCCATTACTGGAAGATATCGACCTGTCTGGCGCACGTGGTGTGTTAGTTAATATTACAGCAGGCTTTGATTTACGTCTTGATGAGTTTGAAACCGTCGGTAACACCATTCGTGCATTTGCATCAGATAACGCCACAGTGGTGATTGGTACTTCTCTTGACCCTGAAATGAACGATGAACTGCGTGTTACTGTGGTTGCTACAGGTATCGGCATGGATAAACGTCCAGAAATTACGCTGGTAACTAATAAGCAAAATCAACAAAACGCTATGGAAAATCGTTATCAGCAAATGCAAAATAGCATGTCCTCTTTCTCTACAGTAGAAGAGAGCAAGCCGGCAGCTAAAGCGGTTAATGAACAATCTACTCAAGCTAACAAAGAGCCAGATTATTTAGATATCCCTGCTTTCTTAAGAAAACAGGCTGATTAATCGTCAAAAAGATTGGCATCTCCGCTTTTTGTGCTAAACTGTCCTGCCAATTATAAGTATAATAATTGGTAGGACGGATAATATTGCGAGATAAAATGATGATCAAACAACGGACATTAAAACGAATTGTACAAGCAACTGGTGTGGGGCTCCACACGGGTAAAAAAGTTACGCTTACAATGCGTCCGGCGCCAGCTAATACTGGGGTCATCTACCGTCGTACTGACTTAAATCCACCGGTGGATTTTCCAGCAGACGCAAAATCAGTTCGTGACACTATGTTATGTACTTGCTTAGTGAATGAAGATGATGTGCGTATATCAACCGTTGAGCATTTAAATGCAGCACTGGCTGGTTTAGGCATTGATAATATCGTAATTGAAGTGGATGCACCTGAAATTCCTATTATGGATGGCAGTGCAGCACCTTTTGTTTTCTTATTGCTTGATGCAGGTATTGAAGAGCTTCGCACTGCGAAAAAATTCATCCGTATCAAGGAAACAGTACGTGTTGAAGATGGCGATAAATGGGCGGAAATGCGTCCTTATAATGGTTTTAAATTAGATTTTACTATCGATTTTAACCATCCTGCTATCGATGCAAGTACTCAGCGTTATAAATTAGATTTCTCTGCTGAATCCTTTATGAGTCAAATAAGTCGTGCTCGTACATTTGGATTTATGCGTGATATTGAATATTTACAATCGAAAGGATTGTGTTTAGGCGGTAGCTTTGATTGCGCTATCGTGGTTGATGACTATCGTGTCCTCAACGATGATGGTTTACGTTTTGAAGACGAATTTGTTCGTCATAAAATGTTAGATGCAATCGGTGATTTATTTATGTGTGGCTATAACATTATCGGTGAATTTACCGCGTTTAAATCAGGTCATGCACTAAATAATAAATTGCTCCAAGCTGTTTTAGCAAAAGAGTCTGCTTGGGAATTCGTCACCTTTGAAGACGAAGCGAAAATGCCAGTGGCATTTAAAGCGCCATCGACAGTTTTTGCTTAATCGCTCAATTGGAAAGCACGTTAATTATCTCTAATTAGCGTCATCTTTGGCTGTACTTGTACTCTCTCCGGCAAGTGCAGCCAACCGTTCTAATCTTTCTCTTAATTTCTTCGGGCTTTTCTCTGCCAAATATTTCAATGATTGTGCACTCTCTACACTTAAATGGCGTTTTTTTACGGGTGTTGGATCTTTTAATGATGAAGTGACACTCTTTTTTCCCGCTTTTATGCTTAAAGAAGGATTTATTTTGATGTCTATTGAGGATAACGATGGTAAAATTTCCTTTCTTAATGCAGAAAGTAATGATGGAATTTCATAACGTAATCGGGTCATCCAACTTGCGTTTGTGACTTCAATAATTAAAATAGCATTGCGATAATTGGCGACACGGCATTTACCTTGTAACGGTGCTGGTAAAAGTGCCATGACGGTACGATTTAATTTGAGTAAAATTGTTGCACGCTGTTGTATAAGCTGTAATGTGCTTTTATTGGAACCTTCAAGCTCTTTTAGGATGTTTTCCAATGATTGTGGGTAGCTATCCCGCATAGATTTTGACTCCACAAATTATAAAATTAAATAACGAAGGTTAATGAGCATTATAAATTTTTGGCGACAATTTGGCAGACGATATTTTTGGTCGCATCTGCTATTAGGGATGGTAGCAGCAGGTATTGGTATGCCTTCGCTGGTGTCTGCCCATGCTGAAAATCCATCACAAACGGATACACCTTCCTCACAAAATCGTCAAAGCCAAGCATTAATCGCTTTTGATAATTTATTCTTACGCCAGAGTGTACAGAATCCTGCTTCATCCTTCACCTTTAATTACTGGCAACAGCATGCCGTTAAAAATGTGATTAAGCAGCTCTCTTTTGCTTTTACCATTCATTCACCTGAATTGATGGTAAAAGCAAAAGATGAGCCATCACCTGTTGCGAATGTTGCTGAGGTCATGCTTGATACGCTTTATGCGTTACTGACTCAAGCGCCATCTTCTACCCTGGTTAATTTACCGATTTCCCGTAGCGTATTAACGGAAAATCGTATTTCCTATCATACCGGATTATGGCTTGCTCAGATCCGCGGTATCCGTGCTGGACCTTACCTAACAGCTTAATTGAGTTTGTTAATCTTTGTTAGATTATGCTTATCTCTATGATTTATCGTCGATAAACATAGAGGCTGTATTCGGCGTATTTACGCCATAAATGAGAATAAAGAGTTATGTTAGGTAAAATTGTAACCAAAATTTTTGGTAGTCGTAATGAACGCGCTATTCGTCGTATGCGTAAAGTGGTTGCTCAAATCAATCAACTAGAGCCAGAATTTGAAAAATTAACCGACGATGAATTGAAAGCCAAAACAGATGAATTTCGTGAGCGTTTAAAAAAAGGTGAAAAAGAAGAGGATATTTTACCTGAAGCTTTTGCCACTGTACGTGAAGCGAGTAAACGTGTTTTTGGTATGCGTCACTTTGACGTACAGCTTATTGGCGGTATGGTATTAAATGATCGCTGTATCGCAGAGATGCGTACAGGGGAAGGTAAAACCTTAACTGCAACACTGCCTGCTTATTTAAATGCGCTATCAGGTAAAGGGGTGCACGTTGTTACCGTCAATGACTATTTGGCGCAACGGGATGCGGAAAATAACCGCCCACTATTTGAATTCTTAGGGTTAAGTGTTGGTATCAACCTCCCTAATATGGCACCACCAGCAAAACGTGAAGCTTATAACGCAGATATCACTTACGGTACAAATAACGAATTTGGTTTCGACTATTTGCGTGACAATATGGCGTTTAGCCCTGAAGAGCGTGTCCAACGTAAATTACACTATGCATTAGTGGATGAGGTTGACTCCATTTTAATTGATGAAGCTCGTACTCCACTGATTATTTCAGGGCCTGCTGAGGATAGCTCTGAACTTTATATTAAAATGAATAAAGTTATTCCTCATTTAGTGCCTCAAGAAAAAGAAGATTCAGATACCTTCCAAGGGGAAGGGGATTACTCTGTCGACGAAAAAACGCGTCAAGTGAATATTACTGAGCGTGGCTTAGTTAAAATTGAAGGGTTATTAGCCGAAGCAGGTATGATGAAAGAGGGCGAGTCACTTTACTCACCTGCTAACATCATGCTTATGCACCATGTAACGGCAGCCTTACGTGCCCATGCATTATTTACAAAAGATGTTGATTACATTGTTAAAGATGGCGAAGTTATCATTGTTGACGAACATACCGGTCGTACCATGCAAGGCCGTCGTTGGTCGGATGGTTTACACCAAGCGGTAGAAGCAAAAGAAGGTGTGAAGATCCAAAATGAGAACCAAACATTAGCGTCCATTACATTCCAGAACTATTTCCGTTTATATGAGAAATTAGCGGGGATGACTGGTACTGCAGATACCGAAGCTTTTGAATTTAACTCTATCTACCGTTTAGAAACTATCGTTATTCCAACTAACCGCCCAATGGTCCGTAAAGATTTACCTGATTTAGTTTATATGAATGAAAAAGGTAAATTTGCCGCGATTATTGAAGATATTCGTGAACGTACTAAAAATGGACAACCGGTACTGGTGGGGACCATCTCGATTGAAAAATCTGAAGAGATCTCCCAAGCACTCACAAAAGCGAATATTCATCATAATGTCCTGAATGCCAAATTCCATGCTATGGAAGCAGATATCATTGCTAATGCGGGGTTACCATCAGCGGTGACTATCGCAACTAATATGGCTGGTCGTGGTACCGATATCGTATTAGGGGGAAGTTGGCAGACTGAAGTTGCGAAGCTGGAAAATCCAACAGAAGAGCAAATTGAAGAGATCAAAGCACAATGGCAAAAACGCCATGATGCGGTATTAGCTTCTGGTGGTTTACATATTATTGGTACTGAACGCCATGAATCACGTCGTATCGATAACCAGTTACGTGGTCGTGCGGGGCGTCAAGGGGATGAGGGTTCTTCTCGTTTCTATCTGTCAATGGAAGACTCCTTAATGCGTATTTTTGCCTCTGATAAAGTATCAGGCATGATGCGTAAACTGGGAATGAACGAAACAGAAGCTATTGAGCATCCATGGGTAACTAAAGCGATTGCTAATGCACAACGTAAAGTAGAAAACCGTAACTTCGATATTCGTAAACAATTACTTGAGTATGATGATGTAGCCAATGATCAGCGTCGAGCTATTTATACTCAACGTAATGAGTTGTTAGATGTTGCTGATGTCAGTGAAACTATCGACAGTATTCGCCAAGATGTGTTTACTTCGATGATTGATAACTATATTCCACCTCAATCACTAGAAGAGATGTGGGATATTGAAGGTTTAACGGCCTGTCTGCAAAATGACTTTGATTTAAATTTACCTATCAAAGAGTGGTTAGATAAAGAGCCTGAACTACACGAAGAAACACTGCGCGAACGTATTTTAGAAAAATCAATCGAAGTCTATAAAGCAAAAGAAGAGATTGTCAGTGCTGAAATGATGCGTAACTTTGAAAAAGGTGTCATGTTACAAACACTGGATTCACTGTGGAAAGAGCACTTAGCGGCGATGGATTATCTGCGTCAAGGTATCCATTTACGTGGTTATGCACAAAAAGATCCAAAACAAGAGTACAAACGTGAATCTTTTGCTATGTTCGCTAATATGTTGGAATCACTGAAATATGAAGTGATCAGCACATTAAGTAAAGTACAAGTTCGTTTACCTGAAGAAGTTGAAGAGTTAGAGCGTCGTCGTCGTGAAGAGGCGGAGCGTTTAGCTAAACAGCAACAACTTAGCCATGAAGTGACAAAAGAATCACAAATGTCAGCCGTTGATGGCCAAGTGGCATCAGGCAAAAAAGTGGGTCGTAACGAACCTTGCCCTTGTGGTTCAGGTAAAAAATATAAGCATTGTCACGGTAAATTAGGTTAATTGTGATCACACAATAGAATTTAATTATCGAATATAGCGAGTACAAGTAAAGTAACCCCCAATAGCTGGATAACCAATTATTGGGGGTTTTTCTATACAGCGTAGCCGTGTGACTAACAGACTATGCTGGTCTTATTTTGTATTATTTCTTTTCAGAAATAGATGCTTTTGTATTGACGGTTTCATTCGTTTTAACGGGGGATTTAAAAGAAATATCTCCACCTACCAGTTGTTTTGCTAAATCCACCACAGAGGATTTCAGATCAAGATCGGCGCCGGCTTCATAATGATGACCTTCAATATTTTCTAATTTAACGCTACTTCCCCCTAAATCAACTTGGCCTTGTTTACTCGCAATTTCTGCTCCGGTGAGTTTTGTCGAGCCATTCACATTTAATGATAGGTTGTTGTTGCTAGTTAAGGAGGTGGTTTTAGTGACAGCATCATTATCTACATGAGTGACTTTGATATCTGCATTAGCAGTATGACCCTCAGCACCTGTTACGATATTCTTAATACCATTACCGACTTTACCAAAACCTTGATCAATTTTGGCTTTAGTTTCATCACTGATACCTGTTTTATCTGCAATAGTTGAAGAGAGGGAATTGTATTTATCAGAGATAGCATCTGTTGATGATTTAATTCCTGAATCAATCGTATCTTTGATGGTTTTCTCTAATAATGACCCTCCGGCTTTAGCCGTTTTATTCACTTGGCTTGATTTAGGATCGTTGGTGTGGTTATAGCCAACATTGACGCCAACAGTAACATGGCGATCACTCTCTTTTTGGCTAGCAATATTGAGTGAACCACCAACATTACCCGTAACGCTATCAGCAGTCACATTAGCACCAGATAGTGTCAGATCTTTATTACTATTAATCGTTAATGTACCTGTTTCTAAGGTTGCATTTTGGTGGCTCGTTTTTTGTTGATCTTCCACATTAACCAGTAATTTACCCCATATGTTATGAATAGAGGTAGCAGGTTTCTCCTCTGTAACTTCTTTTGGGGTGGTATTGGTTTTTTTGCCATTAAAGCCAATATCTGTTCCCCAATTGTTTTTATAATCAGTAGACTGCGCAGATGTGATCTCGATATCACCGGATTGTGATGTTAGCTGAGTATCTTTACTATTAACTTGTGCTCCTTGAAGATGGACGCTATTGCCATTAATCGTTAAGTTTCCTGAGTTATTAATCGTTCCTCCTTCTCGAGATACGCTTTTCTCATCTTGTTTACCAATAGCAAATTGGGCACTACCTAAACCATTCACAGATGAAGCATCATCGGTCATTTTTTTACCAAAACCTGCTTGTACTCCTCCAGATAAATTATTGCCTTTTTCAGTACGCTCAGAGCTCGCTGATTGTAGGTCGACTTTATTAGTTGCATTTAATGCAATATCTTGTTCGCTACTTAAATGAGTACCTTGTAAAGTCAGGTTATGCCCAGCGTTTAATTCAATAGCTTGAGAGCCAGTGATAGCGCCCACTTTTGCGGTAGTCTGCTCTTTGCTGTGATGAGTGGTCCCTGCATTGAAACCTCCACCATAGTCTTTACTCTCTGGCGTGGTGCCCACTTTCAGATTTGCACTACCATTAACATTAGATTGACTTTCGCTATGAGTATCAGTCGCCTGTGCAAGAGTGAGATCACCCCCCGCATTGATAACTGTTTTGCCCTTTTGTGCATCAAATTGAGCACCTTCATAATGGGCATCTTCACCTACATTAATCGAAATATCGCCATTTGAGGTAAATTGGCTACCTTTAGCCTTTGTTTCCATTAAGGCGTTATCAGTTGTTTGGCCTTCACCTTTAATAGCAACGGTAATATCACTGCCCGTTTTAGTACTGACACCAACTTGTCCACCGCCTTTTGTTTCATGGAATGTCGTTTGATGTTTATCTTGCGCGACCTCACTTGTGTGGGTGTTTGCTGTGAGAGAAATACCTTCTTGGGTTGATTGATAGTGAGTACTTTGATCATGTAACTTATTATTACTATCAATGTTGATTTTTCCTGCATTGATAGAGGTTGAAACGGCTTGGCTATCGGTTTGTGATTTCTGACTACCACCACCTTTAATACCAACTTCAACACCGACATTGGGGGTCTCTAAATTGCTAAGGTTAGCTAAATTAGCAATTGCATCTCTTGCTGTAACTTTTTTAGTTAAATCGGTATTGTTACCCGGTTTGGTTGTGTTAACACCATCTTCGATTGCTTTCTTAACTGGCTTCGTTACACCGCTATAATCAAGATTAACGCCAACATCGATACCAACATTTAAGCTGTCAGTTTTAGATGTTTCACTATCATTGACGGCAAGATGCTGAATATTTTCACCAGACTCTTGATAACGCCCCTCAACATGGTGAGAAGCCCCTTCGTGAAGCAAATCTTTGTTCGCGGTAATAGTCAAATCACCTGCAACCTCTGTTTGGCTGCCTCTATTTTTTGTTACCTCTGTTTGTGTATGTTGTTTGTCATATTGAAAATCGGCTTTAGAACCGACTTTATCTACACCTCCTGTGTAGCTAAAACCCCCTGAAATAGTGGTATCTGTGTTGTCCGCTTGTTTTTTATTTTCCGTACTAACAAAGGCAACATTATCACCCGTAATAGAGGCATTCCCTGCGGTAGTCTTTAGATCAGATCCCGCAAAAGTCACATTTTTATTCGCTTGCAGATCAACATTGGCGCCACTAATGGTTGAGTTAGCTTGTTCTGTTTCAGTGCTAGTATTTTTATTGGTGGTATGAGTGATATGAAAGCCCGCACTATATTGCTTGTCTTCAACTTCTTTGGCGTGCCCAGTAATGGCTAATGATGTTTTTTCATCATCAATCTTAGTGACTTGTTGTGCTGATTTAACGTTGATATCACCTAAAGAATGAATACCTAATTTATCAGCGCTTTTGATCAAACTACCAATGACATTAACATCATTGCCACTGACAACGGTCAATTGTGCATCGGAAATGAGTTCACTACCTGTAGATGTTTGTTTATTAGTTTCATTTTTATGTGAACTTTTAGTGATATTAAACGCGGTTCCTGTGCGTTCATCGATTTTACTGATGGTTTCACTCAGCGCATTATCAATGACGACATCACCTTGTGTGGTTTTAACAAAAGCACCTTGGTTGCCTTTTACTTGGCTACCGGTAATGTTGACATTGTTATCTGCAGCAAGGAGCAATTGACCATCAGCGGTTAATTGTGTTGCATGACTAACTTGTTGTTGATTATTATTATTTTTATTCTGACCACCACCAATACCTCCCCACATAACATGATTATCGGTGACTGTTTTATCATTATTGGTTTTTTGGACGTTTAAATTAATGTTATCTTTGGCATTGACCAGCACATTTTCATTCGCATGCAGTTTAGCACCTTGCGCCGTTATTGAGCCTTGAGCATCTAAACCAAGATCTTTACCTGCCGTTAATTCACTGGCTTTCAACGTCTCAGTTTGGTGGCTGTTACTCCAACTACCACTTTCTAAGCGAGAAGTATGATTACGTTTATTGCCATTTTCACTACGACTTTCTTTCTCAACTAATCCATTGATATGGATATCTTTATTGGCATTAATTGCAAGGTTATTCCCCGCATTAATTTTAGCCGCGTCTAAGGTAACATCTCCTTTAGTTGCGGTTAATGTCGCATTATTTTTAGCATCAATTTGGCTACCAATTTGCTGTATTTGTTCTTTCTCTTTAGTCACATCGTATTTCCACGAGTAGAACCAGCGATTATCAATATCGGTCTCTTTTTGCTGTAGCTGTTTACCATCGATAGTTAAATCAGCACCTTGTAAAGTGATATCATCCCCCATTAAATCAGAGGCTTTGATTTGATTATGGCTACTCGCTACTAATGTGATGTTTTTACCTTTTAATTCGGTTTTAGTGAGTGTTTGACTAGAGCCACTATTATTAACCGTGATCCCGCCACGATAGTTTTGGTAATTTTCACTGCCATCTTTATCGTAACTGTCATAACGGACTTGACTATCTGTTTGAATATTATCGGCTTTAACACTTAGGTCGTTATCTGCGGTAAATTTACCTGCTAATTTAACTCCACTACCTTCAGCCGTATTAATAATGCGGATACGACCCGATTGCATACTACCAAAGAAATAGCTATCTAATGCTGAAACGGGTTTTTGTGAAGAGAGAATATCAAAATGTTGTGAGAAGGTGTTTTGTCCAGTAAAGGCTGAAATTTCAGCAGCAGTGATTTTCCCTCTACTATCAATACGAGGAGCAATTAAGTCTAACAACCCTGTTGTATTTAAGCCATTTTTACCAAGCGATAGTAAATTTGTGTTGTTGAGGGTGCTATAGCCTTTTAGCTGACCATTTTCAAAGAGCGGATTACCAACAACTAATGAAGAGCGGCTGGTATTTATAAAACCACAACCATCACATGTGATACCATTTGGGTTAGAAAGCACATATTCAGCAGCGATACCAAAGACCTCTTGCTGACCTAATAAGAATGATGGGTTGCGGCTAACAACTTCATTCAAAATTAAAGAGGCAGCTTGACCATTTAAATTGCTGTTAGCGTTTAAATGACCCGCAAGTTGAGATTGTCCCGCTTCTAATGCGTTATTAAATACAGCCCCAGGCTTGCCAACATTGAAGTCTTGGTATTGGTTATGAGAAATCCCTTCGTTATTTGGCGTGACTATATTAATCACTTGCGTACCACCATTAACAGCAGAGACATCCGGCCCTTGATGGCCTGCATCGGGCACGATGCCATTGCCATAAGCATTAAGAGAGACAAAAATTATTGCTAAAGACGCAGCAAGTCGCCCAGAGGGTGAAAGTTTAAAGTTTTTTGATTTCATAGAGTTATCTCCATTTGTTGCTATGAATGTAGATCAAAATAAGTATGAAAATTTAACCAGTAGTTGAGTAGGATCTTTGGTTTTATTGGAATTTGTTTGGTGATACAGTAACTCGCCTTTTGCAACTTCAAGGTCGAGTTGTGCTTGTTGATATTGAATATTTAAGCCGGAGCTTAGGCCGTAACCACCTTGCCATCCTTTGTAGTTACCATGTTGTTTTACTTGACCGATATCTACCCCTATACGAGGTGTGATAGAAAAGTGGTTAAGTCGATAGGGATAGGAGAGGGTATTGCGTAAATAGCCACCGTTATCACCAGAAAGTGTGCTTTGATCAAAACCACGAATGGCGTTTTTGTCTGTTAAACTTAGCCATTCAACGCCGGGGAGTGTGTCGTGGCTGTATTGGCCTAAAAAAGAACTATTGAATAAAAATGTTGAATGCCATAGAGAAAAGCGTTGATACCAATTGGCAAATAGCTTAACTTTTGTAAAGCGATAGTCGTTACCATTACCGTTAGCGATATAGGGTGTTTCCTCTGCGCCAAACCAGCCGACCGCTTTTTCAACACTCAGATTAGTGCTCAATACGCCATTTGGAATAATCTGCAAATGATTAATCCCTAATTCAATAGTGGTTAATTTAGGGCTACTGAGATCTAAACGAATTTGGCTAAAATAGTTGCGTATACGTTTATGAGTGACTTGAATATTTAAGGTATCAATTTGTTTTTGGCTACGGCTAAAAGCATAATCGCCTCTAATACCTACTTGAGTGGTATCGCCATATAAGCTGACAGTACGTGTTTGTAATTTTTGGTGAAATTGGTACTCCGAATAACTACCAAAAGAGCTAAAAGTAAAACCACCATAAGGAATTGAATAGAGCAAAGTATAAGCACGATTAAAACGGGTATTCGGGTTATCTGTGGTTATATTGGCATTTAAGCTTACAAAATCAGATAAACCTAATGGGCTATCTAAACTAGCATTCGTTCGTATTAACCAGCGGCCTGAATTTTTCTGTCCATAATTGTCACTAGCGATATTGAGATGCCAAGGTGATTTTCGTTGATTAGACAACTTAATGACAGAGCTCCCCAATTCGGTACCGGGAAGAATATCCACTGTGACTTTATTTGATTGCAAACGGTTAGCTTGATCTAAGCCTTGATCGAGTGTAGCGAGTTTTAATGGTTGCCCTTTGATTCGAGGAAATAGTAGTGTGGTGTTAACACCTCGATCACCTCCTTCAATACGTTCAACAAACCCTTCAATAGCATACAGACCTAATTCGCCATGTTGGTTAGGACGTAAAAATTGGATACGTGCGGTAATATAACCATGTTGAAGATAACGCTGTGTGAGTTCTTTCACGAGGCGATTAATATCAGCACTCTTAATACATTGATCAGGTAACGGAGATAATGAATTGAGATCCTTCTCAGTAAGTAAAGTAATACCCTGAATATAAACGCCTTTTATAGGCAAACAATGTTCTGACTCAGTAATTAAAGTTGGGGTAGGTGAAATATTTACCGCTTTTTCTTGCAGTTGCTGATAGCGATTTTGTTCTATTAATTGATTAATTTCACGTTGGCTATCTTGCAATGCACGCCTTGATTCACTGATTGAGCCTAAATTTCCTGTTTCATTTGCGCTTAATCCACTGGTAGAAAAACAGCTTAATAGTGTTAATAAAACAACTTTTTTTTT
>NZ_CAWQOK010000142.1:0-17331 GCF_963896075.1 Proteus sp. G4415 | reverse complement strand
GAACTAGATCAAAAAACAGTCTCGTTATATTTTAAGTTCATATTTTATATAATCGTTAATATAAGGTTAATATGTCAAAATAATAACATACAAAAAACCACAGAATTGATTTGCCTTTAAAATATGTCATTGGCTATTCTGTGGTTTTTTACTATTACCTTTTCATACACTATTTAAAAAATTCTTTACTACCATGAGGTGCACAACGTAAATATTGCGGAGCAACTTTAATGGTCTGCTTTAACTTTTCAGCCGCATGCCAAGGCCAACGAGGATCATAAAGTATTCCTCTGCCTAATGCGATAAAATCAGCTTGTTCAGTCAGTAAAATAGCTTCTGCTTGCTCTGGCTCTGTAATTAACCCAACCGTAATCACGGGTAATTGTGTTTCATTATAGATGGCTTGAGCAAAAGGAACCTGATAATTAGGTCCTAGCTTGATGGCTTGTTTGTCTGATAAGCCACCGGAAGAAACATGAATATAATGGCAACCGAGATCTTCAAGATGTTGAGTTAATGCGATAGAACTTTCCAGATCCCATCCTCCCTCAACCCAATCAGTCGCCGATATTCTTACTCCCACACACATTTTGTCAGAGACTGCTTTTTTGACTGCAGTAAAAACATCAATTAACAAGCGACTACGATTATTAAAATCACCGCCATACTGATCGGTGCGATGGTTTGATAATGGTGATAAGAATTCATGCAGTAAATAACCATGAGCACCATGTATCTCAATAACATCAATACCTGCTGACTCAGCTCTTTTAGCTGCTTCAACAAATGCGTTTTTTATCTTTTCAATCTCATCAATTGTTAATGCTTGAGGCTGATGATATTGACCAAAAGCAATACTAGAAGGTGCTACTTTTTGCCAGCCATTCTCATCATCAGGAGCCAATGATTTTCCACCTTCCCATGGCAACGATGTTGATGCTTTTCGCCCCGCATGAGCCAACTGTATACCTATTTTAGCATTAGTATGCTGTTTTATATCGCTAATAAGCTGTTTTAATGCGCGACCATGTTCCTCAGACCATAATCCGAGATCTTTATAGCTAATTCTACCTCGAGGCTCTACCGCCGTCGCTTCTATAATCACTAAAGCGGCACCTGATAATGCTAATTGCCCATAGTGCATTGTATGCCAAGATGTGGGTATTCCATCTTGCGCAGAATATTGGCACATTGGTGCAACAATAATACGGTTGTCTAATTGATGAGGTCCTAATTTATTAGGCGTAAATAACAAACTCATGCAAAGCCTCCTGCTATATAAGCAATGAGACAAAAATCATTTTTATCTTATTGTTACGATTAAAAATAATTATTTGCCCTCTATCTGGTTTTAAATGAACCATCACTATAACTTAATAAGGCTAACGCATTAAATGACATAACGCGATAACCTATCTCACAGAGTGCTAAGAAAAACAGACTTCAATGGCTGCTCCTAATACAACATCTAATAAAATAGCGGTATTAGATGCCATATTAGGTTATAACGCATTATAGGATATGAAATATTAATGTGGTTTTACTAATAAGAGTGATAGCTTTCTTGCAAAGGGTAAAACGAATAAAACGGTTGGAAACGCAATCATCCAAGATACCCCCCATGAAGAGAACCAAGGTGCAAACATAAGGCTATTTAAGCCCATTGTTTTTGCTGTACTAATAAAAGAAACAATGCCACACATCACAAAAGATAGGAAAAACGGAACCAGAAAAATCATGGCTCTTGGTGGCAATTTAGGTATACCCAAAATATTATTTTTATCTTGAAAAAACATAGAAAAGACCCCAATTAAAACGTGTACTACGGCATATAACCGCCAATACAACAGGCGAATACCCATAAAGGTAAAAAAATTAAGTTATATGCGTTGATTAACGTAAACGCTTACGAGTCTTGTAGACTAGACCGATGCTAGTATATAAATGAAAGTATTTTTGTCAAGTAAACTATTATCATTATCATTTGATAAAAACAATAGAATTCATGAATAACTTAAGTGAATCTTTATCTTTCAACAGAACTACACCAAGGGTATAACATTATTACTCATATTTTGAGTTAATTTTTTACCCAATACATTTTATCGGTGAAATGCTCCCTGAGGAGGGGAGCATTTCTGACACAGAACGATTTAATTAATATTAAAATTGATCATCTAATTGCATATTAATTCCTTTTAATAACAGTGTTTATTCCAATTAAATTGCATAATTTTATTTAGAATATTGAAATGTATAGGGTAAATAAATTAATTAACTCTGATACAACATGCTTATCTTACTATATTGTTTTTTATCTAATAGTAAGAAAAGATCGCCTCTTATCTCATATTCAATATGATAAAATTATATTTTAGATATTATCCATTTTCATACAACATATTTATTATCTGCTCATTTATAATTAATGCCTTTATTTTCTATTATTAATAGAATTAATATTATCAATTTACGTTAATGCATTACTTTCTATGAGTTAACTCTTTGGTTATATTGAAATTTAAAACAATACAGTTCAGCAATAAATGTCATCATCATCATAAAAGCAAGTATTTATTTATCACCTCTATAAAAGATTTATGTAGAAAGTGATTATTTTATTACTTAAACACCTTACTTTCAGTAAAAATACATATTTAATAACATATTATCTAATATTAAGAGTTGATTAATCACACTTAGCTTTATCTTTTATTATATTGCTCAAACTTTATTTGCCTTTTATACTTTCTTAAAGCATATTTTTATAGGTGTTATTATGAATATTTTATTAGTTGAAGACGATCTGCAATTAGGAAAGGCGCTCTGTCGTGGTCTAGAAATTGCCGGTTTTCAGCCCTGCTGGGTAAGATTGCTTGCGGATGCACGTGTTCAATTAAACCAAAAAGCCTTTGATTTAATGTTGCTTGATCTAGGTCTTCCTGATGGTGATGGTCAAGATGAACTTATCGCACTAAGAAAAAGTGGTGAAAAAATACCCATTATTATTTTGACGGCTCGTACTCAAATAGATAACCTAGTACAAACATTAGATTCAGGTGCTGACGATTTCTTACCAAAACCTTTTGCTATGCCTGAATTAATTTCTCGTGTAAAAGCCGTAAGTCGCCGTATGGCTGGTTTCTCTTCACAGATTTGGTCTATTGGTGATTTACAGCTTAATCCCTCGAATCATCAAGTCACTTTAAATGGTGAACTATTGTTATTATCAGGTAAAGAGTACCAGCTATTATATGAGCTGATGCGCAATACAGATAATGTAGTACGTAAATCTGATTTAGAACAACGCTTATTTGGCTTAGATGACAAAATTGAAAGTAACTCACTTGAAGTTCATATGCACAACTTACGCCGTAAAATAGGCAAAGAGCGTATTATTACGGTTCGCGGTATCGGTTATCTCTTAAAAAAAGAAGTGAACTAAATGAAGATCCGCTCTTTCTTTATTTATACTATCTTTCTACAAACGATATCTATCGTGATGCTATGGGGCGTTTGGTTAGCTTGGATAGAATTTGATTATCTTGCTGACTTTGAAACTATCTACAATAAGCAACAAGAAATTATTGCTGAAGGATTTGCCAATACACTCGAAACGGTTTCCTCTCAACCCGAAACAGTAAAACAGATAGCTCACCATTTACAAAACATGTATATCGATACCATGCTTAATGGTGAAGATGATGATTTACACTATTTACCTTGGTTTATTGTCTTAAATAAAGATAATGATCTGATTTATACCAATAGACCGGAACTTTCTCTGCCTAAACGGGTACTGTCGCTTGCCTCTGAAAAAATCTCTGTGGCTGGGGAGAAATGGTATTTATCTTATAGTTGGGGAAAACAACATAAAATTAAAGTTTTTATTGGTGAATCCGTCGAAGATAGAGGGCATGTCATTGGTAACCCTATTTCCGGTACTTTTGTGCCCTTCCTATTTATTTTAGCGACGGTGATCTTGGCTATCTTAATTACTGCTTATTTTAGTTTGCGCCCTTTAAGACAAGCCGCAGAGCTGATTTCTAATCGAAAACCTCGTAATTTAACGCCAATTAATGTCGGACAACAATTTAAAGAGATCCGCCCTATCTTTAAAGAGCTTAACCAATTAATGGCAAGAATAGATGCGGCTAATATTAGAGAAAAACAATTTATGGCTGATGCGGCTCATGAGCTAAGAACCCCGATTGCAGCAGTGATTGCCCAATTGCACATTCTCTCTTTAGTCGATGAAAAGCAGGAGCGAGAAGAAATTATTGAAGATATGAAACAATCTCTGGATAGAGCCGCCGCACTTTCCCACCAGCTTATTGATTTAGCAAGATTAGAGTGTGACGATTTCCCTATAAAAATAGAATCCTTTGATGTTTATAATATTATTGGTAATGCTATTGCTCAGCGCGTGCCTTATGCCTTAACAAAAAATATTGAGCTATCTTTAAATGAAGGTATGTCACTTAAAATAGAAACAGATAAACAAGCACTACTGTCTATTTTTAATAACTTATTGGATAATGCAATCAAATATTGCCCCAATAATAGTCAAGTCGAAGTGACTATTGAACATAAAGATACCCATCATCTCAATATTATTCTGCGTGATAATGGACCAGGAATTGCACCTGAGTATATTAGCTCACTATTTTCCCGTTTTTATCGTGTTCCGGGATCACAAGGGACGGGCAGTGGTTTAGGCTTATCTATTGCACAAAATCTCGCTGAAAAAATTCAAGCAACCATTTCCATTACTGAAGGGCTACACAATAAAGGTATTGGTTTTATTATTACCTTACCGTTAAAAATTAAACCACTAGATAATGAGTAAATATATTATAGGAGGCCTTTGCCTCCTATAATTTTAGTTAAAACTATTAGTTATGCTTATCCCCACAAAGTGGCTATCCAACGTAGCATCGCGGTAATAATAGCAGCACTTAATACCACCAAAATAAAAGGTTTCTTTTTCCAAGTTAAAACGCCCGCAACACCCACACCAATAATCTTGGCAATATCAGCGAGTTGGTCACCATCAAAAAAAGTAGATGTCATTGCAACCGAAAATAAGATCACAATTGCTGAAAGTGAAAACATTTCTTTGACCCGCTCAGACATCCCCGTTTTATTATTTAATAAGATACCGGAGATGCGCATGGCATAAGTTCCTACGGCTAAAATAGCGATACCTGCGATAAGTGAAGTTATTGAGATCATATTTTTCTCACCACAAATAAAACGCCTAACAAGGATAATAAAACCGGTATTCCCGCAGGGAGAAACAGTGTCGTTGCTAAGGCAATCACACTACCAATAATAGCGGCTTTTCGTGTTAATTTATTTTTCAATGCCGGTAAACTTAGTGCCAAAATAATCGCTGGGAACATCGCATCTAAACCAAGCATTTTTATATCAACAATAAAAGAGCCTAAATAAACACCTAGCATAGTACCTAACGGCCACATCAGTAAAATGCCTAATCCACAAGCCCAAAATGCTAATCTATTTTGCTCAGCAGTCGATTGAGATAACCCAAAAACCACACTTTCATCATTTAATATATGAAAGCCTAATAGTGATTTAATCCCTTTTCCGGGTAATTCTTTCACCGCCATACTAAAAGGGATGTGCCTTGCATTGACCATTAAACCAGCGAGTGCCGCATAGATGGCGCTTCCTCCCATCGCAACCACTCCGATAAATAGAAATTCAGAAGCCCCTGCTAAAACAAAAATCGATAACGAAAGAGGTACCCAAAAATCGAAACCTTGAGTATGTGCTAAAGCACCATAAGATATTCCAACGATCCCATCCGCTAATGAAACAAGCAGAATATCTCTAAGTACGTTATTATCTAGACGACTGTTAATATGCATAAAAAACGTATTATTTATTGAACGATTTGTTCATTATGTTGAACGATGTATTTTTTTGCAAGCTGATTTTTGAAGGAAACTATGATGTCATCACCTTCGGCACCCATTGAAATTATTTCTCAATCTATTGCTAGAGAAAGAAAAAAAGCAGGTCTTTCACTTGCAGAAATCGCAAGGCGAGCGGGGATCGCAAAGTCAACGTTATCCCAATTAGAAGCGGGACAAGGTAATCCAAGTATCGAAACTTTATGGGCTATTTGCGTCGCACTCAATATTCCGTTTTCACAACTGATTTCCTCACCTAAACCAGAAGTTAAAGTGATCCGCAAAGGTGATGGATTTAAAATTAGTGCAGAAAAGGCCTATTACCATGCCTTTTTATTGTCATCTTGCCCCAATGGCGCGAAGCGCGATATTTATACGGTTATTGCTCAACCGGGTAAAGATAGAGTATCAGATCCTCATAGTAAAAATGTCACAGAACATATTCTTATAATTAGCGGTCGTGCCATTGTCGGTACTTTAGATAATCAACAAGAGTTATCTCCCGGTGACTATATTTGTTACCCTGGTGACGTTACTCATGTGCTACGTGCATTAGAGCCAGATACTACCGCTGTCATGATCATTGAACATCACAATTAGTGACAATGGTATTATCGCACTGATTTTTCGGATAAAGTCAAAATCAGTGCGATAAAAATTTACTATGGTTTAACACCGGCTTTCTCAAGATAAATCTCTCTTAAGCGTTGTGATAACGCCCCTACCTTACCTTGATTTATTTTTTCATTATCAATGGAGATCACCGGCCAAATTAAGGTCGTCGCTGAACTAATAAAAGCCTCTTTGGCTTGTTTCGCTTCTTCGAGTGTAAATAAACGCTCAATGATGGTGAGTTTTTGCTCTTTGGCTAACTGAATAATCGCTTGTCGCGTGATCCCCGGTAAAATATCTTGGCTTAATGGGCGAGTGATAATTTCATCTTGCTGATTAACAATAAAGAAATTGCTTGAACTCCCTTCGGTGATATAACCCTCTTTGATAAAAATAGCATCATCAGCACCTTGCTGATGCGCATGATGTTTAGCTAAACATGCAGCAAGTAATGCCACCGTTTTAATATCACAGCGTTGCCAACGAATATCCTCAACACTTACGACAGAAATTCCTTTGCTTGCATTAGGATGATTTACCACCGTTGAGTGTTGAACAAATAGCACCAATGTAGGAGCGACTGATGAAGACGGGAAATCAAAAAAACGTGATGAATCGGCGCCACGAGTGACTTGTAAATAGATAAGTCCTTCATGCAGATGGTTCTTATCTATCAATTGCCCGTGGATCTCTTTTAATTGCTCTTTGGTTAATGAAAAAGGCATTGATAATGCTTTGCAAGAGCGCTGTAAACGTTGAAAATGCTCTTCAAAATCAATTAATTGTCCGTTAATAACGGCGGTAACTTCATAAACGGCATCAGCAAATAAGAAACCTCGATCAAAAACAGAGATATTAGCTTGTTCTTTAGGTACAAATTGGTTATTTAAATACACAATCTCAGACATTTTACCTCCGTGATAAATTGTATTAACCTTGATAACTTTTCACCACACTACTCTTTCACATTACTATTTCAAATGCTACTGACTTTCTAATACAAATCTTTAATGACCTTTTTCTTTAAAGAATTCCTGTTATATAGCTAAAAATTGCTATAATTTGCGATAAGGATTACAAATTAAGAGGTTGTTATGTTAGACATTAATAAAAATAATTTATCTCAGCTAACAGAGAAACTCGTTAAAAAGCAGTGTACTTTAATGAGTATCATTGCCATGCTGGGATTACTTGCGGGTATTATCTGTATTATTAACCCTTTTTCTTCAGGGGTCGTGGTCAGTGTTTTCCTCGGTGTGGTGTTTTTTGCTTGTGCAATAACCAGCATAATGGCGGCCTTTAATAGCCGGATCTCTTCTGGTTGGTCGATGTTAATTACTTTACTTGCTGGTTTTATCTATCTATTTTTAGGTTATATTTTTATTACCGATCCTTTAAATGGCATGTTAAGCCTTGCATTTATTATCGGTTATTTATTTATCTTTGCAGGAATACTCCGCTTAGTCCTCGGCTTTAAGCAAATTAAAGATAGCTTTTATGGCTGGTTTAATATTTTAGTGGGCTTTTTAGATCTTGTTTTAGCCTATTTCTTACTAGCTTTTGGCCCTGAAACTTCTATAACACTGGTGATGGCATTGATTGGTATACAACTTATTTTAAGTTCTATAACTATTCTATCAATAGCCAGTGCAATCAAGCGAATGACTCGTTAATGATGTCTTACGTTTAATTTGTTATTTAAATTTAGAGCCACACAATGTGGCTCTAAATCGTAAGCAAAAAAGTTGTATATTAAGCACAAGGTAAGCGTAGAGAAACGGTATACATATTTTCACCACATAAGTAACAGTTGCCATTTTTCTCAAATACCATCACCTGAATACCTAATTGTCCCACTTCGATATTTGGCAATGCATCCGCCAAAATACTTTCTAATGCAGGCTCTGATATTTCAATCATACTTATCGGCTCATTGCTTGGTGTAGTATCTTGCAGGAAATCACCTAAACGAGGATCATCGGCATAAATTTCTAATGTAGAACGATAAACCAATGTCCGCTCACTGCTATTGACTTTAGTATATCCATTAAAGATTATAACCATTTTTTGGATATCCAATTTTGCAACACGGTTTTTAATTTGTAAGCATAAAGAAGGCACAAGCCGAATATTGACAGAATTAAAATAACGATCGCAAATTTGCGGAATAGTGACGCTAATACAAGGCTTCGGTGCAATATTTTTAATTTGTTTACCGCATTCCCCAGTTAAGGAATTATCCACAATAATACGTTCACGGCGTGAAAAACAAATATTGTTAAAAATATCCACAGTGAAGAAAGAGATATAATGAACGCCATTCGTTAAGGCTTGATTCTCTAACCTGACCGATACCGCTGATTTATCAGTACAGGGCAACATTTTAAGTTGATCATTAAAATAGAACCCTACTTGTGTACTTTCACTAATATCACGACCTAAAATTAGGTTCGCATTTACACAGTAATTTTCACTATGATAGCTTAGAATACCATTTAGCGTTGCAGGAACCTTAGGAGACGGCAACTTCTCTGTCGTCATTTCAACATAATAGTTTCTTGATTTGAGTGGGTTATCTATATCTTCACTGTTTTCTGATTCAGCATAAAAAACAGCAATCTGCTTTGGCTCGGTACCTTTAAATCTAACTTTAAAGTTTGCAATACCATATTTATTGGTTTTTGAAATATTGCTTAACTCACCTTCGGAATTATAAATTTCAGGCTGAGTAAGTAGTGTGCTGTTGTCTTTATCGTAAACTAATGTGACCTCCTTGTTTTGCATATCTTCACCTTCTTGATTTTGAAGGTGTACCACAAAGCTTTTAGATACCTCTTCCCATTTGCTCGGCCATTGCATAGATTCAGAGTTGATTGTCAGTAAATCATCAAACCTCTCACAATTAGCCGCTGAGCAATCGGTATTAGGGATCGCGGGTGTCACTCGAATTTGCAACGGCGGGGCATAATAGGCATTATCTTCATTATCTTCATCTCTTAGAATCAACTGTAATGAAGCCACTCCACTACGATTGCCAGTTAAAGAGATCTTCGTTTTATGGTCATCAACGATAGTGGTATAAACATCTTTGTTGTTGGGTAAAATTAAAATTCCTTTAGGATTTGTACTCCATTGAGCCAAACGTAAATCACTATCTTTTACCTCTACTTCATAGCTAATTATCCCGTTCATTTTTACTTCGTTACCAGGCTCATCTGGCGAAGATTTTATTTGATTATATTTAATCTCTGTAACTGTATTTTTATCGGGATCTGTATCAGGCTCATCAGCTTGAGGATGAACAGGCTTAGGTGGTGTTTTTGCGGTATCCTTGCAGTTTTCAGCTGTTAAGATTTTTTGTAAACGTTCTTCTTTTGTTTCGATAGTCATCGCGTCATTTCCTTTCTTTGCTAAGTTCCATGTTCAGCTTAAAGAAAAAAAATGCAGTGAAAATCACAATAGAAAAAAGTCAACTGAGTATTGCTGATAGGGAAAAATAAAAATAATTACTAAACAATAAGATAGATATAATTTTACAGGATCTTAAGCTATAGCCACCAACAAAAAATGCCTTCAATATAAAAAATAATTTAAAATTTAAAATATTTTTGTATAAAGCTATTGACTGTTATGAAAATGTGATTAGAATCAATATCAGAAAATATTTGTGACGAGAATCACATTTTATTAATAGGATACTTAATATGAAATCAATGACTTCTTTTATTACTCATCTGCACCAAGTTGTTGTTAAATTATCTTCAACTCGTTTATTGTAATTCTTTGTATTAAAAAGAATAACTAAGCATAAAGCCAGAAAATACACTCTATATCGCAAGAGGCACTATCTGGCTTTTATTTTCTATCCCTTTGATTTTTTCTTATCTTACTCTTCGCGCATCTTTAGTAACAAAAATTTCACTTGTTTGAACTAAAATCCCTCTTCTTGTACCCTAGTATTAAATCACCTTTTATGATGAGGATAGTTTATGCAGCAGCAACTGCTTACATGGATACGTCAGTTTAATGAAGAGTACGCTCAAATCACTTCTCTGTTACTTGTTTTATTGATCATTTTTGTTGTTGCTCTTGTTCTCCACTTTATTTTGCACAAACTTGTGCTCCCTAAGCTTTCAAAAGCTATCAGTAAATACGATCAAAAGTGGCAACTCTCTTTTGAAATTAATAAGTTATTCAGTCGATTTGCCTTTCTTATCCAAGGTGTAGTCATTAATATCCAAGCCTTATTATGGATGGGACCCGGTAAAACACAGGAGATATTAACCACCACAGCTCAAGCATGGTGTTTACTTTTCGGTTTATTGATGATTTTCTCAATTATGGATCTCTGTTTGCAGATCATGAGAAATTCCCCTTCTTTTGGCCGATTACCCCTTAGAGGTATTTTCCAAAGTTTAAAATTAGTCGCCAGCGTGCTGATTGGTATCATGATTGTTTCATTACTGATCGGTAAATCACCGCTTATTTTATTAAGTGGTTTAGGTGCCATGACTGCGGTGTTGATGTTGGTATTTAAAGATCCAATTATGGGACTTGTTGCCGGTATTCAACTCTCCGCCAATAATATGATTAGCTTGGGTGATTGGTTAGAAATGCCTAAATATGGTGCTGATGGTGCCGTAGTGGATATTAGCCTCACCACAGTAAAAGTACGTAATTGGGATAATACCGTTACGACCATTCCTACTTATTCTTTAATTTCTGATTCGTTTAAAAACTGGCAAGCGATGACACAATCAGGTGGGCGTCGAATTAAGCGCAGTTTATCTCTTGATATCAATAGTATTTACTTTTTAGATCAAGAGAATATTGATAAATTAGAAAAGGCACAGCTTCTTGAACCTTATATAAAAAGCAAAGTAGGTGAAATCTCCAGCTATAACGCTAGCCTTTGTCATGAGCATCAAATGCCACTTAATCAACGTGGTATGACGAATGTCGGTACATTTCGCGCTTACGTGGAAGCTTATCTAAAAAATCATCCGAAGATCCATAAACAGATGACCATTATGGTAAGACAACTTGCTCCAACCTCTGAAGGGCTACCTATCGAAATTTATGCCTTTACCAATACAACCGTGTGGGTAGAGTATGAAGCTATTCAGTCCGATATTTTTGATCATATATTCGCTATTCTTCCTCAGTTTGGTTTACGAATACATCAATCACCAACAGGTAGCGATGTCAGAGCATTAAAATTCCCTACCAATATCGACACACCATAGCCCTAGCGTTCATTATTTAAAAGGGAGATTAATTCTCCCTTTTTTCTATTAAATAGATTAACAAATATTTATAACTATCGACTTTGTTATCATATTAACAATCTTGTTTTAGCCTATTTTTTTAAAATCGATATGTTATTTTTTATATATCGAATCACTGTTTCCACCTATATATTTGATATTTTATTTACCACTAAAGTGGTATTAACCGCAAAATATAACCAATTGTTTAATAATTATTTTTTTAGATAACCTTATTAACATTTTTTATATTGATATAAATCATTATAGGTATAGGTGTAATAACTTAACATAGATATACAACTTTATTTGTTGTGAAAAATGTTAGGGTAATGTCAATGTCAAAAATTAAAAATAATGTTTCTATCACTGAAATGAGCCGGCGTGGCTTCATTCAGTCTGCAGCTGTTCTTTCTGGCGCTGCTGCTGTAGCTGGAACGGTATCATTACCTTTCTCTGCTAATGCTCAAACACCCCAGGGTATTCGTCCTGATGAGACGTCTGAAACCATCAAATACAGTGCATGCTTAGTGAACTGTGGTAGTCGTTGCCCATTAAAAGTTCATGTTAAAGATGGCGTGATCCGCCGTATTTCCAATGAAACCATGTTTGATGACTCAACCTTTGGTCTTCATCAGATCCGTCCTTGCTTACGTGGACGTTCCGTTCGTTGGAAAACTTATAATCCAGACCGTTTAAAATACCCCATGAAACGTGTCGGTAAACGTGGTGAAGGTAAATTCGAGCGTATCTCTTGGGATGAAGCGACTTCGATTATCGCGGATAAGCTAAAATATACTATCGATACCTATGGTAATGAGGCTATTTATTACCAATATGGTACTGGATCTACCGGGGCGAATTTACATGGTAGAACGGCCTGTAAACGTCTATTAAGTACAGTCGGTGGCTTCTTAAGTGACTACGGTACTTACTCTTATTCACAATTAACCGGCATCGTCCCTTATGTGTATGGTGATATGCTGGAATCTCTGTTAACAGAAATCGAAAACTCAGATTTGGTTGTGATGTTTGGTCATAATCTTGCTGAAACTCGTATGTCTGGCGGTGGTCAGTTCTATGAAACACTGAATGCGTTAGATAAGAGTAAAAGTAAAGTAATTATTATCGACCCGCGTCGTACTGATAGTGTCACAACATTAGGTGCAGAGTGGATCCCTATCTATCCGGGTACTGATGCTGCATTAGTGGCTGCGTTAGGTTATGTGATGATCCAAGAGGGTATCACTGATGAGGCATTTTTACGTGAATATTGCATCGGTTGGGATAAACAAACTCTGCCAGCCTCAGCACCTGAAAATGGCTCTTACAAAGACTATATTCTCGGTAATGGTCCTGATGGGATTGCTAAAACCCCTGAGTGGGCAAGTCAATTAACCGGAATTTCCGTTGCGCGTATTATTCAATTGGCACGTGAAATTGGTAATGCCAGAGCGGCGTGGATCTCCCAAGGCTGGGGTATTCAGCGTACCAGTAATGGTGAACAAGCTTGCCGTGCCATTATGATGTTGCCATTAATGTCTGGTCATATTGGTCGTCCTGGTACTAATACCGGATGTTGGGGCGGTAGCATTGAATACCCTGTCGCAAGTTTTGCCATACCAAATCCAGTAAAAACCCAGATCCCAACGTTTATGTGGTCTGAAGCGGTTGCTCGTGGTGAAGAGTTAACCAGTAAAAATGCCGGTGTCAGAAATAAAGATAAGCTGGATACGGGCATTAAATTTATGTGGTGTTACTCCAGTAATGTGATTGGTAACCAGCATGCTGATCTCAATAAAACACATGAATTACTGCAAGATGAATCAAAATGTGAATTTATTTTAGTGTGGGATAACCACATGACACCATCAGCAAAATATGCCGATATTTTACTGCCTGATGTCACTACTGTGGAAACTAACGATCTTATCAATAACTCTTATGCTAGTGGTGCGTATCATTATATGGTGCGTTTACAAAATGCCATTGAGCCGTTATGGGAAAATCGTCCTAACTATGATGTATTGGCAGATATCGCTGAAAAATTAGGTGTTAAAGAGAAATTTACTGAAGGTAGAACCTACCAAGAGTGGATTGAGTATTGCTATAACCAAGTAAAAGCAAATAACCCAGCGCTTCCTTCTTTTGCTGAAACTAACGATATGGGGATTGTGGATAGAAAACTTCCTCCTCGTAGCGCTTATGTGGCATTAGAAGCATTTCGCCAAGATCCTATCGCCAACCCACTAAAAACAGCATCAGGTAAAATTGAAATCTATTCTGAGAAATTAATGCAAGACACTGAAGGTTGGATCTTACCAGAAGGTGATCGTATTCCTGCAATTCCAGAATATTGTAAAAATGAAGAAGGTGTTGAAAACGTTACCTTAAAAGAGAAGTTCCCACTGCAAATGACGGGCTTCCACGATAAAGGTCACGTCCACTCTACCTATTTTAACGTCGCAATGTTACGTGAAGCTATTCCCCATCAATTTTGGTTAAACCCCGTTGATGCGGCACAGCGTGGATTAAAATCTGGCGATATTGCTGAGATTTATAACGAACGTGGTCGCTTGCATATTCGTGTCAAAGTGACAGATCGTGTATTACCTGGTGTGATTGCAGTACCACAAGGTGCATGGCGTTCACTTGATACAACAGGTGTAGATACCGGTGGATGTATTAATACATTAACAAGCTGGCACCCATCGCCGTTTGCTAAAGGAAATCCACAACATACTAACCTTGTTGAAGTGAAACGTGCATAAGGAGTTAACTCATGAAGCAATATGGTTTTTATTTTGACTCCACTAAATGCACTGGCTGTAAAACCTGTCAAGTCAGTTGCAAGGACGAAAAAGATTTAGATTTAGGCCCTAAATTCCGTCGTGTTTATGAATATGGCGGTGGTAGCTGGGCAAAACAAGACGGTATCTGGACACAAAATATTTATAGTTATTATTTATCAATTTCTTGTAACCACTGCTCTAACCCTACTTGCGTGGCAGGTTGCCCTACTGGCGCGATGCATAAACGTGAAGAAGACGGTTTAGTGGTTGTTAATCAAGATGTTTGTGTTGGATGCCGTTATTGTGAATTACGCTGCCCTTATGGCGCACCACAGTTTGATGAAAAGAAAAAATTGATGTCAAAATGTGATGGTTGCTATGAGCGTGTCGCCCAAGGTATGAAACCGGTCTGTGTTGAATCTTGTCCACAACGTGCACTGGATTTTGATGATATTGAAGTGATCAGAGCGAAACATGGTACAGAGTGTGGTATCGCACCAATGCCAGATCCAAGCTTAACTAACCCAAATATCGTGATAAAAGCACATAAAGATGCAAAACCTTCTGGTGATAAAACCGGCTCAGTTCAAAATGCGGCGGAGGTATAAACCATGCATGAACTTCCTCTTGTCTTTTTTACTGTTTTAGGCTCTAGCGCAGCAGGTCTGTTTCTGATCGCTTATATCAGTAAAAAGTTAGGTCAAATTGATGAACAACAACTGCGTAATGCCAATATTCTTGCTCTGATATTAATGCTTGTGGGCTTAGGTATTGGTGGATTACACGTAGGTCAGCCACTACGCTTTTTCAATATGTTATTAGGCGTAGGCCGTTCTCCAATGAGTAACGAAGCTTTTCTAAGTGGTGTATTTACTGGTTTTGCTTTTGCAACAGTGGCACTCACTATTATGAAAAAATGGCGGGGATTACGTGAAATTTGTAATCTATTTACCGTTATTTTTGGTTTAGCTTTTGTTTGGTCAATTCCGCAAGTTTATCATATTCCAACAATTGCTAACTGGAATACAGATTACACCACGTTACAGTTTTGGATGACGCTATTAATTGGCGGTGGAGTACTTGCAATGGTCAGTGGTGCAAGACGTTTAGGGGCATTGTCCTTTATTATCGGTGCCATAATTACCTTTGCCGCACGCTCCGGTTATGTCAGTTTCCTAAGCTTTAATGGCCCAGAATTAAGTGCTGAGCAATCACTGTTTTGGGGTTTCCAATTAGCAGTATTAGCATTAGGTATTGTGGTTGTCGGGTTTAGCGCATTAAAAGCGCAAACCTCAAGAGTGACCTTAGCAACTTGTGCCGCAGCGGTCGTAATTGCTGAATTATCCGGTCGCATTGCCTTTTATAACTTATGGCATATAACCATGTAATATGGGTTTTCTGTGCGATGACGCTTTATCATTATTGATTTATCATCATAAGCATAATCATCGGCAAGAAACGAAAAACAAAATGCATATCTTTTTAGATATGCATTTTTTCTTTTTAGAATGAGGAGCCGGGTTGTTGTAAAAACTCTAACTCTTCTGCTGTGGAAGTACGGCCTAAAATTTCATTACGATGAGGATAACGACCATATTTATCGATAATCTCTTTATGGCGTAATTCATATTGATACGTGTCGTCATCATTTAATTGTGAAAACAGCGCAATAGCATCTTGATGGATTTTTTGTGATTCTGAATGCATAAATGGCATGATCAGAAATTTGCGTTTTACCGGTGTCAGGGTGAGATATTCGGGTAACCGAATGGCTTCTTGAGCAAGAATTAACGCCATATTATCTTGGGCGAAAGCCTTTGGTGTATCACGCCAAATATTACGTGAAAACTGGTCTAGAATAATAATTTCCCCTAACCGCCCTTCAATGCTCTCGCGCCAAGAGGCAAGCTCTGCACGACTTGCGCTAATACATAGCTCACCAAATCTATCCTTAATTTCTTTATCAAAAGCGCTATCCTTTTGAAACCACTGTTTTGGGGTACATTCTTCAAACCAAAAGGTTAATACGGGTTGGTAAGGAACCATAGCGATAACCACCTTATATAAATTGATAAGAATATTATCTCTAAAGTATACTGATTTTTAACCTATGAATAGTATGAAAAAGGTTACAGGGATCGAGCTTCTTTAAAAAAACAAAAAAATAAATCCTCTTTAAAGGCAACAAGAGGATTTTAATCACGTCCTAGTTAACACTTAGCTCCTTTAAGTGTTACCCATCCATGAGCAAGTTATACTCTAAACAATGTTGTTAATGATATATGTAACTTAGTAATCAATATAATAAGGATGTTGTTACTATAATCCCCTTTGGGATCGTTAATAGAATAGGTAAAAGCCTAAAAGGGATAAAGCTTAAAAAATAGTGTTAGGGTATTAAAAAGACTTACAGTAGCAAAGGCTGCGGTAAAACAAGAAAAGTTGTTATAAGCTTGTTGGATGTTACTTAAGTAAAATATGCGATCAATAATGAAATAAATGCTAAAAAAACACCAATTGCTAATGACATTTGTTGAAATTTTTTTCTTCTTAGTCTGTTTCTTTAACAAAATTAGCGTACAATTACTGCAATTTTTTTACTGAAGATCGACTATGTCTGTTATTGCAACTATTGGAATAGGCTACCTAATTGGGGCTGTACTCTCTTTTATTATCACCTTCTTTTTAACCAAAGATCCCAGTTTGGCTATGCGCCTGCTG